>JANQKJ010000213.1 GCA_028281205.1 Gammaproteobacteria bacterium | reverse complement strand
TCTAAGCGCACATTAAATTGCTGTTGCTTATAAATACTTGAGGATTTCACTAACTCAATGCCCTCGCGTACCAACATAGTGACATCAATAGTTTCCATTGCGTTCTTATTCAGCGGCAAACTTTCCAGGCGTGATAATGATAATAGGTCTTCAATTAGCTGCTTAAGTCGTTGTGCTTGCTCCAATGCACCTTCAACTCCTCGGCGGGTGATATCCGTCATTTCTTCACGCAATGACAGGGTCTCCAGATAGCCAATAATAACGGTCAGTGGTGTACGCATTTCATGCGAAGCATTGGAGACAAATGTCTTGCGAATATTTTGCAGCCTTAACAGATCCCCATGGTCATGCACGATTAACAACTCCTTACCATCAGCATAAGTTATAACTCTTAGCATCAGGTCATTACCAGTACTCTCTGAAGATGAAAATTCAAGCGGCTCAACAAAGTTCTTACTTTGCAGATAGTTAGTAATATCAGGGTCGCGCACAATATTATCGATGCGCTGACCAATATCTCTTAACGGGTCAATACTCAACAAAGTTTTTGCTGCAGGATTCGCCCATTCAATTATCTGGCTCTGATCAACAATCAGCATGGCATCCGGCATGGCTTTTGTAGCCGCATCAAATCGTGCCAGTAACCGTTCTAAATTATTTTGCTCATCTGTATTAAGTTTTTTGATGTCGCATATGTGCGTAATAATTTGATAAGCAGAACCATACAGATTAGGCACATTATTAATATCTGCCCCTGTGTTAAGCCAATGACGCAGGTGCATAGTCTGGCGTAGCTGCCAAATAATAAATGCAAATAAACCAACCGAAATAGAAATAGCCCAATGGCCACTCAAGAAGCCAACAAGCAGGCTAATTAGAAATATAAATAAAGCTAACCTAAGCTCAACCCAAAATGAGGCGATACGCATTACTTCTCAACGACGAAGCGGTACCCATAACCCCGTACTGTTTGAACCATTTTATGACAATCGTAAGGCTTCAATAATTTTCTCAAACGTAATATGTGCACATCTACAGTGCGCTCTTCTACAAATTTGCTACGACCCCAAACGAAATCCAGCAATTGCGCGCGGCTGTAGACTTTATCAGGATGTGTCATAAAAAACTCTAGCAACCTGAATTCTGTCGGGCCCACTTCAATTTGTGTGCCGTCAATGATTACATGATGAGCATCCAGGTCAAGCACTAACTTACCGTAGCTAAGCTTATTATCGCCCTCAGTGCCCTCGATGCGTCGCATTACGGCGCGGATACGCGCAGATAACTCCCTGACTGAAAATGGTTTAGTGATATAGTCATCGGCGCCCGAATCAAGGCCTTCGATTTTATCGCGTTCTTCAGTTTTGGCCGTGAGCATAATAATAGGGATATCACGTGTGACTTCGTCACGTTTAATACGTCTTACCAGTTCCAGGCCAGAAACATCGGGCAGCATCCAGTCCATTAGAATCAGGCTGGGTAAATCGTGGGCCAGCTTTTCTGTTGCCTGTTTACCGTCTACCGCCTCAAGAAGCTCATAACCATCACTATCAAGCGCAAAGTAGACCATGTCACGAATGGGTTTCTCATCCTCAACAATTAATATACGGTGCTTTTTCATAGACTGATTTGAGAATTTAGCAGGCTGTAATTCTGATTGTAAATCCATAATGAGTTTAATGAATAGGTAAATACTTATGCAAGTCGGGATTATTCACGATTCACATTAAAAGTTTGTTACAACCCCGAAATAA
>JANQKJ010000212.1 GCA_028281205.1 Gammaproteobacteria bacterium | reverse complement strand
AAATGGATGAAAGATAGGCCTAACACGAGTAAAAATTGAAGACTTTTTAGTAACATAGTCTGATATCCAATTAATCGATTAAAAAGTTAATACAACAATATATATCTTTTAACATCTGTCTCTTTGCCATGTACTATTAAGTCATGACTATCACTATTAACACCCTTAATTAATAGATGATAAATCAATACACTGCAATGCAATGCACCGAGTTAACGCAATAACTTAGCTCAGCCAACTACGGGCATTAAGTCAATTTAGAAATGAAGACGGATATTGATATCGCTATCATCTATGAGAAAATACGAAGCGATAGAGAGATTGCAAGAATTTTTTCCTATTTAGCGACGAAAAATACTTGTTTTTAAGTTTCAGGGGATCAACCACATCATCATCCGTTTAGCTTTAAATACAGTAAAACCCTTTCTTCTTTTGAGTATTCATTATACAAAATAATCAGAATATGCTATTCAGGCAATTGAGCCGCAGAACCTATATCTGCATCTACAATGCAATCTTCAGCGATGAACTTTACCCACGAGAATCAATGAGGCTATGCTACCCGTATTGGGATAGATGGGTTCTTTAATCGATACGAGTTGCAATTGATGCTGATAGAAAAGATCGCACCAGGATTCAAGCGTCCGAAAATACCAGGGGGCGGGGTCAACAAATTCGCGACTAAAGCCATCCCATGAACCACCCCGCCATCCATCCTTATAAGGGTCTTTGCCACAACTAATAACCGGATGAAGAGTCTGTACTACAAAATATCCACCGTCTTTCAACATATCAGGCACAACGTTAAATAAACGCTCCACCGACTCTTTGCCGAGTAAAGAAAAATTGCTGACTGCGATATCAAACTTTTCTTCTACCACTTTCGCCGACAACGATTGATAGTCAATATGACGAAACTCGACTTTACCCCCTTGAACCACAGAAGAGGGTTTTGCGGAAGACAACGTTGCAGAAGCCTGTTTAGCAGAAGCTAATAATTCAGGAACAGCATCAATACCCAAAGTGACAAGCCCTAACGACGCCAACTTGCGGCACAACCAACCTTCACCACAACCCAGATCCAATACACTATGCCCAGCCAAGGAGACGAGTACGTCCGTTATCGCACTGTCTGTCACTCGTTTACGACTTTCTATCTGCCGCTCTTGTATAGCGGTTATCCAAGGGCTAGCATTTTTGTGCCAAGAATCAATGATTTTTTCATCACTATATTTTTCCATCAAATTAGTCCCCGCAACATCCCCCAACAGCTCAGTGTACCATGCCTTCTCTGACCTTAACGCAATCCGACAGCAGCTCATTTCACACGACCTTTATGATATAGATCAAAAGCCGATAAATGCCCAGATTCTATAATAGTGCCCTCAGTTAATCTAAAACAAATAGGAAGAGTGGTATGAAAACAAACGTATTAACCACCTATATCGGTGTCTTAGCAATCGCTGCCTGTTCAAATGTCATGGCTTATCAGCCTGGAGATAAGGTATTGCGCA
>JANQKJ010000163.1 GCA_028281205.1 Gammaproteobacteria bacterium | reverse complement strand
GATACCAGGTTATCCGTACTGTAATGTTCAACAGTGGCCAGCTCGTGACCCATGGTTATGCGGTCCAGTTCACTCAATTTAATGGTGATGTCACCCTCTATGATCAATGTGCCGTCGAAAAGTTTTACTTCATTGGAATCAAACCCCAGGGATTCAATTTTGTCGAGTACTTCATCAGGAATAGCATCAAGCGTTGGTTGAGATGATTCCGTGTCTTGGCATGCAGTGAGCAGACCAATGGCTAGCACACAGGTGCCAAATCTTAGTAATTTGTTCATAATAGTTAATTAATGTTTGAATGTTATAATTAAGATAGCAGGTTATTTCGTTTTCTGCAATATTATTTTCACGTGTCTTAAAAGCTAAAAACTTAAGGTTTCGACAAGGGTAGGGATATGATATTTAGCTAGCTATTACAATTGGGCTTTGACATAATTGCTTGTACACTTTCTAAATCACATACAATTACTAACTTCGAGGTTCGAAAAAATGAGTTGGTTTGAAAACCGATTCTTATATCTGTTGTTCCTTACTTAGAAATATTCGAAAGATAGATGAAAATTCTTGTTTGTATTACGCATGTGCCTGATACCACTTCGCGCATTGCATTCACCGACGGTGATACCCAATTTGATAAAAATGGTGTACAATTCATTATAGGCCCTTATGATGATTACGCTTTAGCAAGAGCTGTAGAGTTGAAGGAGCAAAGTGGAGGTACTATTACCGTATTGAATGTTGGTGAAGCAGAGACAGAGCCTACCATTCGTAAAGCATTGGCTATTGGTGCTGATGATGCGATACGCATCAATGCTTTTCCTGAAGACGCCTTGTTTGTTGCAAAGCAAATAGCGGAAGTTGCAAAAGATGGGTCTTACGACTTGATATTAATGGGTAGAGAATCAATTGATTTTAATGGAGGTCAGGTGCATGGAATGGTAGGTGAATTGCTTGGGATTCCTTCGGTATCACCGGTGATGACACTTGATCTCGAAGATAGTACAGCGAAGATTACGAGAGAAATTGAAGGAGGAAAGGAGTATATGGAGCTCTCATTACCGTTCGTTGCAGGCTGTCAAGAGCCTATAGCAGAATGGAAAATACCTAACATGCGAGGGATCATGAGTGCAAGGACCAAGCCGCTTGAGGTCAAAGAGCCTACGGGTGATGCACCTAAAACAACGGTTGATAAATTTGAACTACCTCCCGCTAAAGGGGCTGTCAAACTTATTGATCCTGATAATGTGGACGAATTGGTGGACTTATTAAAGAACGAAGCAAAAGTGATATAAAATGGCAGCATTAGTATTTGTAGAAACGGACGAAGGAAATGTAAAGAAGTCATCTTTAGAGGCAGTTAGTTATGCACATGCTGTCGAAGGTCAGGTTACAGCAATAGTATTTGGACCACTAAATGATGCAGAAGATATTGGAAAAGCAGGGGCAAGTAAAGTATTGCATGTCGGAGACGATAAACTGAGCTCTCCTAATATTATGGCTTATGCGTCTGCGATAGCAGAAGCTATGGGCAGTGAAGGAGCTAGTTTATTGGTTTTAGCCAAAAGTTCGCTTGGTGATGCCGTTTCCGCGCGAGTAGCAATCAAAACAGATGCTGCATTAGCAGCAAACGTCAGTGAGCTCCCAGACACTTCCAATGGGTTTGTGGTAAAGAAAAGCATTTATACGGGTAAAGCATTCGCATTGACAAAACTTGAGGGTGATAAAAAAATCATCTCTATTAAGAAAAATGCCATTGCAGTGAAGGAAGACGGGGCTTCTCCGGAAATTGTAAGTTTTAGTCCTGCTATCGGTGA
>JANQKJ010000155.1 GCA_028281205.1 Gammaproteobacteria bacterium | reverse complement strand
TTATTTGCATTTTTTGGCATCACAACAATTATGTTGTTTTGGGGTGCACTCATCCGTGCGACCCGCGAATGGGGAGGATCACATCAACAAGGCGCTGCCTTTGGCTTGTTAGAAGGTGGCCGAGGCCTATTAGCAGTCAGCTTGGCTTCGTTGGGTGTACTGTTATTTGAATGGTCTTTTCCGCTCGGCTATGACAGCGCCTCCCTATCAGAAAAACAATCAACCTTTAATATTGTCATCTACAGTTATACAGCAATTACCGCATTAACCGGTGTGCTTGTTTGGCTGAGCTTGCAGCAATACCCTAACCCGACAAAACAACACTCTCTAAATCAGTCATACCAGTTTGCCTCCAAGCACTTTAGCTACGTATTGCGTTTACCAGCAATATGGTGGCAAGCCGCTATCGTTTTATGTGCCTATGTCGGCTATAAAAGTATAGATCATTTATCATTATATGCAGTCGATGTGCATGGCTATGATGCGATTGAAGCAGCTAAACTCGTCACATTGGCCGCATGGATACGTCCAGTTGCAGCAGTAGCAACCGGCTTAATTGCAGATCGCTTTAACCCGATTAAAATGCTGATATTATGCTTTGTGGTATTACTTATCAGTAATCTTTATTTTTCTTTTTCAACACCGCAATTTAGCTTTAGCGGATTACTGGTTGCCAATGTCATAATTACCTGCACTGCTGTATTTGCACTGCGTGCGTTATATTTCGCAGTGTTTAAAAGTTATCAGCTTCCAATTAATGTAACCGGTACTGCTGTTGGACTTGTATCTGTAATTGGCTTTTTACCTGATGTATTCGTGCTGTATCTGGCAGGAAAATTTGTAGATGATTATCCAGGCTTACAAGGCCATCAGTTTTTCTTTTTATTTTTAGCCTGCTTTTCACTGGCCGGAATATTTGCTAGCTATAAATTAAAAAATTATAAAAAATAAACCCAGGCTACACTTGGGATAGACTTATTATACAAGCATACCATTTTCTACAGCCAAGCCCGCAAATATGTTTTTATCATCTCTCCACTTATCCTCTGCCAATATTTTAACTGCCGGCAGGATAGCATTAGAAAGCAATTGTGATGCAGTACGAGGCACGGCAGCAGGCATGTTCTGGACTCCAAAATGGATCACATCATGTAGAATGAATGTTGGTTTTTCATAAGTAGTTGGTTTTGTTGTCGCAATACACCCACCTTGATCCACCGCGATATCTATAATCACAGCACCTTTATGCATATTTTTAACCCAATCTTCTTGCACAACAATAGGTGCACGCGCACCCGAAACCAATACCGCACCAATAACAACATCTGAATTAATAATGACAGTTTCAATATCGTCAGAGATAGCATTTAGTGTAGTGACATTATTCGACAACTGCTTTGCTAGAGATAATTTTTCCTGGTTTTTATCAACAATAGTCAGAGCAGCTCCCATATTGGCAAAATGCTCTGCTGCTGCAGTGCCTGATACACCATAACCTAACACAGTAACTTTGGCCTGTTCAGCATTAGCAATGCTGTCCATCAAAACACCGCGCCCTGAATAATGACTATGCAAATAGACACTCGCATATTGAGCTGACAATTTTCCTGCAATCATGCTCATAGGCTTCAACAAAGGTAAATTTCCATGCGCGTCCGTCACCTCCTCAAATGCAATGGCTATCGCACCCGAGTTCTTTAATACTTCAGTAAGCTCAGGTTCTGCCGCCAAATGCAAATAGCAAAATAAACTATGGTGTTTTTTTATTAGCGTGTACTCTTCAGCTTGAGGCTCTTTCACTTTAATAATGAGTTGAGCTTCTGCATATACCTCTTGTATAGAATCCACCATGCGGCAACCTGCGTCAGTGTATTCTTTATCAGGATATCCGCTTAGCAAGCCACAGCCAGTCTGGCCAATTACTTCGTGGCCACACTCAACTAACTCTAAGCAGGCAGCCGGAACTAACGCAACCCTGGATTCCGAGGTTTTAATCTCTTTAGGTATACCAATTTTCATAGCAACAGATCTGCAAATAATTTTATGACCGCAATGTGCACAACAAATTCAAACATGTACAGGCAATGCATAATCAGCATAAGCAAATATATGAGTGCAGTATAAAGGTATTATCGAATGATAATAAAATAATTAGCGGGAACCGCGTAGTTTTAGCTTTTCCAGCCAAACAAAGATTCGCAGCAGCACCAATGATGTAACAATCAAACCAACGCCCTGGCCTACCTGATGGTTAAATAAATACAGCAATCCAATAAGCCATAAGATGATAATGCCGGCAAGCACAATCACATTAGTATATCGGTTAACTGTTGTTACACTGGTTTCTGAAGCCATAAGTGGATTCTAGTGACTTCAGAAATTACAGTCCGAGGATTAGCCCTCAAAATTAACAGCCAGGACGAATCAAGTTCTCAAAAACGATAAAGCTAAACCTCGCAACAAACATCTTGCTTACTGTAGTTAATTTAACTTGTTTAATTTATTTACAATGCATTAACTACGCATTACCAGAAAGTTAAGCATGTTTGATACAATGAACTAATTATCCTTCCATTAAATTCGCCATAACAATATTTTCTGCATAGCCCTGGTAAGCACTTTCAATCTGCTTAGCCATTGTGTCTGGAAACACGTGGAAGTCATCATTATTCATTGCTTGGATAATCGCGTCTGAAACAAGTGTTGCAGGCTCTGCTATCTCGTCAAACCCTGCATCATGACCCATATCAGTCGCAATGGGACCAGGATGCACACTGATAACCCGTGTTCCCTGCTCACCCAAAGCGTCGCGTAATGCTTGTGTTACTGAATATGCCGCTGCTTTAGAGGCTGAATATGTTGTAAATGGCAAGAAATTTTTGATTGACGCAATTGAATTCAATTGTATCAGCGCGCCTCCTCCATTTTGCTTTAGTACAGGTGCAAATGCCTGGGCTATGCGTATTAAACCACTCACATTTGTATCAATTTCATAATTGAGATTAGAAATAGCATCGTCATCCAATGGCATAGAACTCGTCAGCACTCCGGCATTATTGACTACAACCTCAACATCACCCGCTTTCGCAGCAGCGTCTTTAATCGAATCAGGTTGCGCGAGATCAATATGGATGGCTTCAACTCGATTGCCATATTTTTCTATCAATGGTTGCGCAGATTCCAGCTTCCTGACAGCTGCATATACTTTGCTTGCACCATTTTCAAGAAACCCTTCTAAAATTACCTTACCAATACCTCTATTTGCACCTGTAACTAGTGCTGTTTTATTTTCAATACCATATTTAGTTGTCATGCTATTTCTCCTAAGCACATAAAAATTTAATTTAACTTGAAACACCTTTAATCATTACAATGTCACTGAGTGACTCATAATATTCTTGACACTTTGGACACTCACCTTGTTCATTAATCCACTCAGGATGTTCTGCGCGGATGGTGTCCAGTAAAAATTTTTCAGCTATGTAACTTAGCCGGTCTGTAGTTTGATTATTCATATCGAATCTCCTTGATCTTATATGTAACTATCTTCTTTATAAAAGAACATATGTTCTTTAATTAGGTAAATTTTTTAACTTGTTAAAATTGCATTAATTGCCATTTCTCCAAATGCAACAGTTTCATTTTTTGTAACACCCAATTTGCTCATAGGGCTTAATCCATGAAAAACAGTTGCCACAAAACGTGCTAACAATTTCACATCTTTATCAGCAGGTACTTGCCCCTTTTGTTGAGCATGTGAAATACAATTTTGAAGCGCTTTTTCAACTTTACGGTTATATGATTTATTTAATTCGTATAAATCGCTATCTATGCATTGCTTACTATTAGCAGTATTGGTAAACAAACAACCAAGCTGCTTTTGATCATGTGCTGCACGCTGCTTGAAAATTTCTCGTATCGTATCCAGATCAGAATCTGCCGCCATCAGCGGTTTTATCACCTGTGCTGCAATATTATCTTTGTAATATTCAAGCACCTCTTTGAAAAGACCATCTTTACCACCAAATTCTTCGTACAAACTGTGGCGATTAAAGCCAGTAGAATCAAGCACATCGCGTACACTAGTCCTCTCATAGCCATTCAACCAGAATAGTTGCATCGCTTTTTGCAACACTTCGTCACGGTTATATTCAATAGGTCTTGGCATAGTAATAATACATTTAAAGAACGATTGTTCTGTATCTTATGCAAAACATTCATGTCTGTCAACAGTTTTACTAAATTTGATAGTTCAGCTAAAAATTATCAAGAAAATACAATGACTTGGGTTTAATGA
>JANQKJ010000041.1 GCA_028281205.1 Gammaproteobacteria bacterium | reverse complement strand
TGTATATGCAGAATCCGAAGAAATGATTCATAACAGCGCAGAAAAGAAAATTGAATTATTCAGAAAAGGCAAAATCACTCAGGTCGGCAATGTCATCAGAAGTGATTACATTCTTTACTTAACCGAAGAAGGCCTAATCGATACCGGCACTAAAAAGGACCGCATTAAAATTGTTATTCAGCCTCAATCAAACTTATTTGAAGAAACCAGTGAAGACACTGACGAAGTAACAGGCAATGCAGAACAGTAACCGCTTATGGGCGAAAGCGCTCAGTAAAACTTATAAAAAGCGTCAGGTGGTTAATGGTGTTGATGTAGAAGTCAATAGTGGTGAAATTGTTGGTTTGCTCGGACCTAATGGTGCCGGCAAAACTACAAGCTTTTACATGATTGTCGGTTTAGTTCGTTCGGACTCAGGTAGCATTGGCATTAATGATCAAGACATCACTAAACTCCCTATGCATGCCCGTGCGCAAAAAGGTGTAGGCTACTTACCACAAGAGGCATCTGTATTTAGAGGTTTGACTGTAGAAGAAAATATTATTGCTGTGTTGCAATTAAGAAAAGATATTAATAAAAGTATGCAGCGTGAAATTTGTGATCACCTATTACAAGATTTACAAATAGAGCATATACGAAAAAGTAAAGGCTTCAGCTTATCCGGCGGGGAACGAAGGCGTGTAGAAATCGCACGTGCTCTGGCTATTCAACCTCAATTCATATTACTTGATGAACCATTTGCCGGAGTTGATCCTATTTCTGTAATGGATATTCAGCGCCTGCTCAAACAACTCACTGAGCGTGGCATTGGTTTATTAATCACTGATCATAATGTGCGCGAAACACTTGGCATCTGTTCTCGTGCATACATTCTTAACCAGGGCCAAATCATTGCCGAGGGAACACCTGAATACTTATTAAATGATCAGCAAGTGCGCGATGTTTATCTTGGATCTGAATTTCAACTATAACTATTGCAAAGCATAAACAATAAACAGTTAGTCGGAATAACTCCACACTCATCCTAGCAGCACGCTTCTCAAGACAATCATTTTATGTAACTATCAGCTAATAGTTAAATTATTAGCAATATTTAGGCCAGTTTTTCGATGTTAAAACCTTCTCTCCAACTGCGCGTCGGCCAATCATTGTCGATGACACCACAATTGCAACAAGCGATAAAGCTGTTACAACTTTCTTCGTTGGAATTGCAGCAGGAAATCCAGCAGATCTTTGAAACCAACCCGATGCTGGAAAAAGACGAAGACAATTCATCTGAACAACAGGAACTGGCTGAAAAAACTGAGCAGACTGCGACTAGTTTAGCGGCTGAACAGGACATCACTAATACCAATGATCAAATTAGCGACGAACTACCTATTGATAGTAACTGGGATGATATCTATCAAGCATCTAATGTTTATAACGAAACGCCCAGAGAAGCCTTACCTGATGTATATGAAAATGAAAGCGGCGAAAATAATTCATTGCAAGAACACTTACGTCAGCAAATAGACCTAATTAACCTGAGCGACACTGACCGTATTATTGGCATTACATTAATTGATGAAATTGATAACGACGGTTACTTGACGGACAGTGTTGATAATATCTATCAAGGTCTACTCGAAACATTTCCTGATCTAGAAC
>JANQKJ010000372.1 GCA_028281205.1 Gammaproteobacteria bacterium | reverse complement strand
TAACTGGAGTTTCATTAACTTCATTATTGCTCTCCAATTTGTTCTGACTCTATTGAGTCTGGTGTTAACTGTGCTTGTGAATCTTCAACGATCAATTCCGGATTTTCCACAGTAGCCCGATCATAAGCCTGTGCCAACGCAAGCTTCGCTTGTGCGCGATAACTTTTCATAACTAATTTACGCTGCTCTAATTCACGTATAGCTAATTTTTCAAGCAATCTGCTCTGTTTATCATAGGCAACTATCAACCTGGGAAGCGCCGCTTCAATACGTTGCTTAATTTCATCGATACGATATTGGAACCCACCAAAACCAAAGCTTGCTACTTGATCGACAGTTGCAATAGATGCTTCTACTTGTTCTTGTTTCTGTATTTCCTGTTCAATCTCTACTAACAGGCGTTTTGTCTGCCATTTTCTATGTGCATATTGCTGAGATACGTTCCAATAAATTCGACCACGCAACAATTTCAAGCGTTGTAAATTTTCTTGGTATTCTTTATTTTCAGGATACTCAGCGCTAATCTTAATAAGCTTTTTTTGCAGGCGTTCAATCCGCTTTAAACTCAACAATTCATCATCATTGACAAATGCAAGCACATCTTGATTTGCCTCAGCTTCATCTAAAGTAGTTTTTAACTTGTCGTACTTGTTTTGAAAATATTTTAATAATGACCGGTCAAGAGTTTTACCCGCGACTGGCACTGTTTGTTCATAACGCGCCTGGCGTGTCTCTAACATAGTGTTAAAAACATGGATATTGTCCAACCAGTTTTGCAAATTATCTTTAAGGAAAATTAAATCTCTGAAGTTTTTTATTGCTTCATGAAATTGATGATTTGCCATTAACTCAGTCAAGTACCTTACTTCAGGTACTGCTGGAATACTCTTAAGCGACCAAAACCATCCTAATAGAGGTTCTTGTTGGCTTTTCTCTATAAGAGCAGTAATAAGTTTTCCCTGCTCAATTGAAGCAATAGACTCGGACAGTTTTGTATTTTCAACTTGGTAGAGGTTAATAGCATCCTCATATGATTGTACTGCCCTTCCATTTAAACCTAACTGTCCGTAACCATAAGCAATCGCAAGCAGACCTTCCTGAACAGGCGTACTAGTTAAACGTCTGTTCTTTAGCTCCAACCACGGTGTAAGTGCTTTCTCATAATTACCTTGTTCGCTATGCGCCCAACCCATTGTTAATAATGAAATATCTGAATAAAGACCGGACAACCTAACATCTTCTAAATAATGCTGGGCAACCTCCGGCTTATCTTTTAACAAGGCTAAGCCTGCAACTAAATTTGACTTATCACGTAAAGTTAGCTGATTAGGTTGACGTATTCTAAGTTTGCTAGCTTTTTCTAGCTTCTTAACACCCTCATCAAGATTCCCATCTCTAATATGTGCGATTCCTAAATTATGTAATGCATACGGACGGTGTGTTTTAGGCGCTTTCCAGTCATCCAAAGATGCAATAGCCTTTTCAGGCATTCCAATATCTAGATAAACCTGACTTTTAAGAAGTTTTACGTCACTGAATATATCCGCATGAACAGCACCTTTTATATTCTCAACATATTGGGCAGCTTTGGTTAAATAACCACGCTGATAAGATATTTTTGCTAAATAATAGTAAGCACGATTTTTAATCGCATTATCGGTATTTTCTTCCAGAATACGAGCAAATATCTTACCTGCTTCATTATGCATACCATATGAGAGCTGTATGCCGCCAAGTAATAACTCATCATCAGGGCGGTGATGTGCAACTCGATTTAATTGTTGTGCTGCCAGCAAGTGTGTAATTGAGGTGAAATAATCATCCTGGTAAAAATGAAATAATACTTCACCATAATGTAAGTCTTTAACAATATTGGCAGGTATTTTTTCTTCAGCACTAACGTACGAAAATGCCATGAATATACATAGCATTAAAAATGTTAAGCGCTTACTGAATGATTTAAGCATTACAATAACTCAAATATGCTTATTGCCACTCTTTAATAACAAATTCAGGCTGCTTTTTAATAGTGCGATCGGTAATTTTTAGCTCCAAGTATTTTGCACCCAACCCTTTTTCAACCACCATATCTGCACCACGGCGATAATCACGCCCATTAGGTCCTTTACCGACAAATATGGCGACCAACTCATGTTCGCCACTGGTCACATTGCCTATATAAAGTTGTTGCACACCACCGCGGTGTAAGGCGTCCACTTCCCTTTTTGTATAGAGGTAGTTAGCAACTACTTTATCGTCTAGTTTTAGTTGAACCGAATCCAGGTCAAAAAAGTCGCCAACATCAACAGAGACAAATACCGCAATTTGAGTATTCGCAGGAAATAATAGTTCTTCCTCCAATACATAAAGGTCACGATTAATTTCCAACACTTCTTTTTTAAGTGTTTGCACACGTCCATCTAGAGATTTAAATTCATCGTCTAAATTTGATTCTGTTTGTGTAGCAGCAAATACACCACTTGCAACCAGTGCGAGCATAAAAAATATAATATGTTTGATTGTCATGCCTACCTCCTCATATAATTCTTAATCATTATTAATACCTAACTGAGAAAAAAAGTTGCAACACAGCGGCATCAAATGAGTAAGGATCGTCTGTGATTTGTGAAAAATCTTCTATTCCGCTGTAATCATCATATTCATAGTCAATATACTCAGCAGAAAGATTAATTGTTCCGTTATTAAATCTAGAATATTCATCGAATATTCTATAGCTGACTTTGGCACCAACTGAATAATTATCAAAAGTGCTCAATTCTTTATCCCGCGCCATATAATTTCTTGCTACAGCAAAATTATTACTATAAAAATCGGCAGCATCTTGTGTGTAATAACGCAAATAAAAGTCAGTCAACCAGCGTTCACCCAAATATTGTGAATAAGTAAAGTCAACTGTATGTGCTGTAATATCCCAGGTATCTCTGAAGTAGCGATAACCTAATGTTGTTGCAGCTTTGAAATCCCAATATTTAGTTGCCTGGATTCTGGTTGCCTGGCTGGTACGTGTTCCTGGATACACTTCTGAACCCAGGCCTTGAGGCACATTGCCGATAATCACAAACCGATAAGGATTATTTAAAAAACCATCTTCAACTGTAGCTTCGTAAGAGACACTAGCTTTGATTTTCTTAGTAAGAATTTGAGATAAAGAAACACGATATTGATAACGCCTTAAATCTTCTTCAAAATTGGGAGCATCAACACGCATAATAGTGTCGTCGCCATATGAAAACCCCAAACTGACCGTAGTCAAATCACCAAACATATCATGCGAAATATCAAAACCTGCTGTGTTGGCTTCATAATCGCTTTCGTCACTATAGGTATAAAAAGCATTCATTAAAGTGTTGTCATGAATATAGCTTGCACCCAAAGTATATTCATCTCGGTCTTCTGAATAGCGACTAGCACCTGCTAACACGTCGGGAGACGCACCAGTAATGCTGTCCTGATGATATTTCCCATACACGGAAAATTTTTGTGCAAAACTTTTGCGCACTAACACAGTTGCACCATCCACTTCAACACCACCACCATCGTAATAATGATATTGAATATCTGTGCGATCTTCTGGAAGTGATGCGGATACCGCAACTCCCTGCGCAAACAGATACAGTGCTACTCCGCAACAAAGCAAAATAACAAGTTTAAAAATATCACTAATTACAGCCACAACCACTTCCTTGTGCTGCACCAGCACCTTTTGATGCTTCACGTGTTTCATGCACATGCTGTCTAAACGCACTAAAAACTGCATCTCTATCAGGATCCATAATTGGATCAGCCAAGTGTTCACGCTCATAAGGAGCTACCCAAGGTTCAATCGGCTTATTGCTACATCCAACTAGACCAATTAAAACTGAGATGAATATTAGGTAGTTCGACTGCATGACTTACTCGTATTTAAGTTTTTTAATTTGTTGTTGATATAAACTTAAATAACTCTCCTTATAACCACGATGCAGGTAACGCACATCACCATTCCTATCGATTAAAATTGTCATTGGCATTGCATCAATGTCGTATAATTTACTGACACGTTTTTCTTCATCAAACAACACTGGAAAATTTATACCCAACTTATTAGCAAGCTTTAATGCCTTTTCGGGCTCTTCATCAATATTCACTGCCAACAATTCAAAATCATATTGGTCATGCAATTGCCTTAACTCTGCCAATTTAGGTAACTCTTGTTGGCACGGACCGCACCAAGATGCCCAAAAATTGATTAGTACTACCTTGCCACGATATTCACTTAACTTTTTGTTATCTCCCTGATCACTGCGCAAAGTGAAATCCGGTGCTTGCTTACCTAGCAACTCTGTACTAGCTATTAATGCATTAGTAACAAATAAGGCAGTTGCACTTACAACAAATATAGATAGATATTTTTTATATTTATTTTTCATAACAAAATCACCTCAAATACGAGACTTTCTTTAATTAGAAAAATATTCCCAAGTTAAAACTGGCTTCCAAGTTGTGAGTGAATTCATTTTCACCGAGAAGATCGGTTTCATAGATGTAATCTCTGAAATCAATTCTTACGGACAACCAGTCTGTAGGCAGAACTTTTAGACCAGCACCGAAATGGTAAGCAAATTCATCTTCGTTAATAAATTCCACATTACCCACACCTGCCAAAATATAAAAAGCACTGCTCATAGCAATATTTCGACCCAGAAAAACTTCACCTGGAAATATGTTGTACCCTACTGATAATGCGTAATATTCAACGTCCTGCGTTTCCTGAGGGAACAAAGGTAGTCCTAGCCGACGAAATGAATCATCAGAAACTTCGGATTCACCATAGGTTGCTTCAACAAAGAAATCCTCGGTCACATGATAAGCAGCACGAATACCGTAAACAGGTTCCGAACCAAAATCCTCAACATCTAACACACCATAAAATGCTGTTATCTCGAAATCTTCAGTATCAATTTTTGGTACTAAGATATCGCGGCGAAAAATATCAGGCTTAATGACTTGCTCTTGTTCCGGCTGTTCCTCTTCTTCAGCCGTCACTGCGGTCATACCTAATATCATTATCAGAAATATAGCTATCCACTTCATAATTAGTTCCATCCTTGCTTAAAAGAAAAACGCGACACCACCGGTAATCTCGTCAAAGTCATCATTTTCATCATCACTGGATAACACCACATAACGACGGTAATCCGCACGTATAAAAAAACGTTCAGTGATATAAAATCGTGCACCAATACCTGCATTGGCTAAATCAGAGTCTGTGTCTTCTGCATCTACGAGCGTTGCACGCGGTGTATTTTCAAATCGGCCATAACCGATAGTGAAATTTGGACTCACTCGCCATTTAGGAAACGGCGTGGAAATCAAATTTAAGGTATAAACATCCGAACTGGAAAAATCTCCAGCGACTTCACCATAAGAGAATTCCAGCATTATATTTTCAGTAAACTTATAACCCAGGCGAGCAATGACAATAGGGTCACCAGAGAAATCTCCGCCCGATACACCAAATTCGAATCGACGGCTTAAATAATCACTTATTAAAACATCGCGAAAACTTTTCTTGGTTCCCGCTTCTGTTAATGTACGTTCCATCTGGGAACGCTCTACCCAACCTGTTTTTCCTTTTTCTGTTCTTACTTTGAACCAATCAGTTTTACGTTTAATAATTTCAATCCACTCATGCCGATCAACAACATGGAAAATAGGAAAGCCCCGTCCCGGACCTGTGTGCATTTCTATATAAGGATCTGCGATCTGCACCATTTGATATTCTTTTTCAGCATGCGCTGAAGACAGGCATGTGATCAAAATCACAAACACGAAAATCACATAATTTAAGTGAGTTATTGCTGCTTTGTGGCCGTAACAATTCATAAAAAATTTTATTAGTGACATGATTTATATGCCGCAGGCGTTGACTTCGCCAGCGGCGACGGGAGTACTCAAAGGCGCTCGACACATTGACACGGCGCAGGTCGCATCATCAGGCGTTTGAGCCCAACTAAGTAATTGTTGATAACACAGGTCGGAAGAAGATAAGAATACATTCACATGCGAAGCAACCGATGGAACACCAGAGTCACCAACAAGAGGTTCAGCTAATAATTTACTCTGAGCAGGGCTTTCTGGGTTAATAAATGCTTGAGCTGAATTAAAGTTGAATGCTAACTCTGATGCAGTAGGTGATTCATATAAGAAAAATGCACCACCAGTGTGACCAGCACCAAATCCATGACACGATGAATTCGCACAACCACCAAAACTACTAGTGGAATTTTGAAGTATTGGACTTATACACTGATTAAAAACTACTTCACACAAATCAGCCACACTACCAGGATCGTCCTCAGTGGAAACATTGTCACATCCATAAAGTATGATGAGCATCGCTGCGAGCGACGCAAATCGCCGCTTCTTGATCACGGTTTTGCTCCGTAACTAATTAATATTTAACAAGTTGGGTTATTTGCAGCACCCATGCTAATCCAGTTCAATATCACCCCATAAGTGGAATTCGGACTAGTGTCTATTAATACCGGTCGAGTGGCCCCACCTGGATTATTAGGGTCAACCAGTATTTGTGGGTGCGGTAAATTTGGTGCAACGTTGTCGGAAACTGCACGCCGTAACAAATCATTATTCACTGGTGTGCATAAATCATTAATCATGGCGACAGTGACATTAAAATCACCTGTTGCATTACCAGTTAACACAAACCGATTTTGTCCACTTGAAGGATTCGCACTATTGTTACTATCCTCACTTGGCTTATGACATGACTGACAATCGGCAACTAAGCGAGGATGAACTGTCGAATTAAACTGTGCTTGACTAACACCTACATTAGACAACAAGTCAGCTTTAACTTTGTAAACACCCGCATCCAATTCAAATGGATCGTTAATATACTGAGCGCCAATATCAACCCATTCAGTCACTAAACGTTTTTCAGAAGCATTCATAAGTAAACTATGATCCAAAGTACCAAGCATACGAGTTGCATCAGCACGTAGTTTTGTATGGTAAATTGTTTCTATCAAATGACTGGTACGTGAACTATTTGCAGAACCACCGACTGAAACTAATGGTTCCTCACGCAAGAAAACCACTTCCCCATCTTGCACTACTGGTGGCAATGGTTGACCCATACCATCTTTCTCAAAAGCACCTATAAGTAGTTGGTCATAAGAAATAATGCGTCCACCAAGACCACCCAAACCACCTTCAAGTGTAATACCAGCAGACACAGCTTCATTAGCTAGCAAGGCATTGTTGTGGCAATTCACACAAGTACAATCCCCGGTATTAATAGCACCTGCAGCAGCACAGTCTCCTAGAGGATCAGGGCGTGCTTTATCCCACAACGGTTGAATATGATCAGCATAGTTAATGCGAATACGACCATTAGGAGCGACTGGTGGAGGTGTATCCAGGTCATCATAAGTAATCGTTGTTGCTTGAATACCTCCAACACTAATTGCCGCCCAAACAGGTGTATAGGTAATGTTAGGCATCAAATCATCTGACATTGGGTCATTACGATTCTTAGTATCTGCCATTGTTTCACCGGCAATGACCGGCCAACTATTAATATTGGTTGTGTGACTGCCCGCTATAGGCGCAGAATTCAATGGCTCTGTTTCACGTCGTGGTGAATGACAACCACTACATGTACGTGTTTCGCCTGGTCGCACTTGCAACCAGTTAGTGTGTGTTTGGAATGCACGGCCTTCTACATCAAGAGCTGCCATGGCTACCGCAGTGTCCGCTGGTACTTTTACTCTGAACGAACCATCAGGTTCAATTTGTGCATAACCTAAAATTTCCTGCATCTCA
The DNA here is from genome assembly GCA_028281205.1 of Gammaproteobacteria bacterium. Lineage (GTDB taxonomy): Bacteria > Pseudomonadota > Gammaproteobacteria > UBA4575 > UBA4575 > UBA1858. Next base: position 452 of record JANQKJ010000372.1, on the reverse strand, counting down.
AATTCACTTTCACCGATCGCATCCATGATCATGCCTGGAGGTGTTGGAATTGCTCTGGTAACACGTACAAAGCGCGCCACACGATTAATAAACTCTGAGGTGGTCGGATCTTTCATTTTTAGGAGATCAGGATCACCTGAAGGTGTACGCGGAATAGATTCACCTGGTGCAAGCACAGAGTCACCCATAATATCGAGTGAGTCAGTGTCATATACACTGCGTACATTAAACACACCCATACCTTGCCCACCTAAACCATTCGCTTCAGCAGCAAGTGCCGGATCCAAAAATTTATCTCCTATTATTGCAGGCGTATCTCCCAAGCCGCGCGGAATAATTGCAATCGGATCAACTAACGCTTTACCTGATGATGCTAAATGCACAGGCCTTAAAGTGCGGTTGGTTAAATCCATCATATAAACACTGTATTCGGGTACGCCCTGATCAAACTC
>JANQKJ010000370.1 GCA_028281205.1 Gammaproteobacteria bacterium | reverse complement strand
CTAAGGCAATTACTGCAGCAGCCGGCTCCAGATCCAGATAATGTAGATACCTAGCCGCTACTTCAATTCGCTCATAGTCTAAACTGGAAAAGGTCCACTTATTAGGCTCACAGCCTCTAGGTTTAGCTATGCCGGAAGCCACCATTCCCTGCAATGTATCGATAGTTAAGTCATGCAACACACAAACTGCGCGCGAGGTATAAATAATATTTTTGCTCATGAATACATCTACTTATAGATCTTAAATTATACTTCGACTTGCTTTACAGACTAAAGCATAGTGCTGTTTTCATATTGATATATATCAATCTTGTATGAACACACATGCTATTGTTTATAGTTTCATGAAATCTGTATTTCATTACTACGCAAATATAAATAATTATTGACTTTCATCAATATCATTTTGCATAGAATTTTTAAAAATAGCAGTATGACATAGACCTTAATTTAGACGGAGGTTAATAAATGAAACTTGTACCTAAAGACCCTTTTGTAAGTGCATTTCCGCACATGAAGGATCTTAGCCGCTTTTTTAATTTGGAATTAGACGATGATCATATGCTATCTCCAGCAAATTGGATTCCTGCAGTCGATATTGCAGAGAAAGATGACCATTTTCTTATTGAAGCAGACGTTCCCGGCGTAGATCCAAAAGATATTGAAGTCAGCATGGAAAATGGCTTCTTAACAGTCCGAGGAGAGAGAGAAAGTGAATCTAAAACTGAGAAAGAAGGATACTCACGTGTAGAACGTTCACATGGAAGTTTTTATAGAAGGTTCAGTTTACCAGAAACAGCAGACCCTGAAAATGTCTCTGCCAACTCTAATAAAGGTGTACTACAAATAAAAGTAGGAAAAGCTAAAATTGCTAAGCCAAAGAAGATCACTGTGGATGTTAAGTGAAACTGACCTCTCTAATAGCTTTATAAGCTGTTAGGGAGGAGTTTTTCTCATGAGTGCTGAGATGTTGTCACCGCGGTACTCGTCGATATAGAATTTCTTGTTAAAGATTCTAGGTTATAGTTATTTACTTCAAATCAATAAGTCATAAAATTATTGATTCAAATCATGCAGTTGTTGTTTACAAAGTACTAGTATGGCGACGTTAGCAATTATATGAGGGAGTAAAAGTGCTAAGTGGAAATATTAAAATATTTGAACTTCTAAAGCGCAGCTACCCTGAGGTAAAAAAACATAGCGTTGAGCTTGGCGATAAAACATATGCAAATATGTTTACACAACATCCTGAATTAAAAGAACTATTTAAAAATACTCCACCTGGCCAATCACAAAGACTTGTTGATGCTATTTTATTCTATTGCCAGGAAGTCGAAAATTATGAATTATTTTATGACCGCCTAGATAAAATAGCCCATGTGCACATTCAAGCTGGAATTAAAAATGAATTCTATCCTTATATGAAAGAAGCCTTTGTGAAAGCCATAAAAGAAGTATTTAAAGAAAAAGCAACTGAAGAGCTAGTAAGAGCCTGGACGTATGGGTTTGATAGTCTAAGTAATGAGCTTATACATGCTGAAAATCTAATCAGAAAATATACCAACTAAGCATTAAATTTATCTTTCCATGAATGAAACCACACTTGCAAGAAAGGTTTCACTGCCATTATTAACATTTTATGGTTTAGGCACGATTCTTGGTGCCGGCATTTACGTCCTCATTGGCGAAGTTACTCTTAGAGCTCAACAATATACTTATTTATCATTCATTATCTCAGCTTTTATTGCAGGTATAACAGCTTATTCATTTGCACGACTAGCATCAATGCATCCTAAAAGCGCTGGTGAAGCGGCATATGTGTATGCAGCGTTTGACTCCAAACTAGCTTCAGCATTGATAGGCCTAGCTGTGATATTGATTGGTTCGGTTTCTGCGGCAACCATGACTCGAGGCTTTACAGCTTATTTTGTGTCTATTTTTAATATACAAGAAATATTAGTCATCATAGGCATTGTAAGTTTTATCACGTTTTTTTCTCTGTGGGGCATCAGTCAATCAATCTGGTTAGCTACACTAATTACAATTATTGAAATTATAGGTCTTTTATTCGTTATATACGTCGTACTAGATAATAAAAGCGCAACTGATATACCTACGGCTTCAACAACTGTATTTAGTCATGGACCAATGATTTTATATGCAGCATTTATAAGCTTTTATGCTTATATCGGTTTCGAAGATATTGTTAATATTGCTGAAGAAACTATCAATGCCAGAAAGGTAGTTCCTTTAGCAATATTACTTTCTCTTGTCATATCAACATTATTATATGTAGCATTGGCAATTACATGCACTTCGTATATACCTCTTAACGTATTCGAGACAAGTGATGCTCCGCTGGTTTCAATTATCCAATATAAAGGCTATGACACAACTATGATAGCTGTAATAAGCATGATTGCTATTGTGAATGGCGCACTTGTGCAACAAATAATGGCTTCCAGAGTTTTATATGGCATGGCGAAACAAAATCTATTTTTATCAATTTTTAAGCAAGTCAGCGCCACTACACAAACTCCTGTGATTGCAACAATTGTTATTGCAATTGTGATATTTGTGTTATCAGCCAGCTTTAACTTAATAACTCTTGCAGAAGTAACAAGCGCAATTACTTTAGTTGTCTTTATTAGTGTCCAAGCTGCATTAATATTTATTTCAAAAAAGAATAAATCTACTAATAAAATAGATTATATAATACCCAGTATTGGGATAATGCTGAACATAGTCCTAATTACATACGGTGTTTTAGTTATACAAAGTTAATAGAAAAACTGTAAATAATAAATTTATTTGTTATTAATTTGCGCATTAATTTGATTAATATCTTTTTGCAATGTTTCTAATTTCTGCATCATTAATGCGAATTCATCTTTTGAGATTGAATCTGATGACGACTGTGCAGGTAATTCATGCATAACTTGCATAGCATCAACAATAATACCTATAAAAAGATTAAGCACTGCAAAGCTAGTAACAATAATAAATGGCACGAAAAACAACCATGCCAGTGGGAAAAATTCCATTGTTGGCCTGACAATACCCATAGACCAACTTTCGAGTGTCATAATTTGGAATAAGGTATACGCAGAATCACCAATGGTACCAAACCACTCTTGCATTCTAGGGTCTGGATGGGCACCAAAAAGTTTGGTGGTTAACACCGCTGACACATAAAATAATAAACATAAAACGGCTACAACCGACGCCATGCCTGGAATCGAATGTCCTAATGCAGATACAACTCGCCGCATCTGCGGAACTACTGATAATAATCTTAAAATCCTTAATATGCGCAATGCACGTAAGACAGATAAAGGGCCTGAAGCAGGTATCCATGCAATAGTTACAATAGCAAAATCAAAAATATTCCAGCCAGATTTGAAAAAACCCAGGCGATAAGCAAACATTTTGAGTAGTAGCTCAATGGTGAAAATGATCAAGATAATTTTATCGATGGTAAATAATACACTGCCATACTTGGCAATTATTTCTTGATCAGTTTCTAATCCTAATGTAACAGCATTAATTAATATCAACGCTGTTATGAATTGAACAAATCTAGTGTGTTCAACAAAATTCTGAATAGTAAGGGTGAGATTTCCAGGCTTGTTTGAATTATCAGAGCAAACCATATGCTTTAATTCCTTGTGCTAATAGGTTCAGATTCGCTCGGTTACTATTCAGTAATATAATTCACCGAGACATATAAAATTATTTGATTTTGGTTAATAGTTGCTGGTTATACTTTCGTGTTGACACCTTCATTAACCAATTCACTAAACCTACAACAGTTAAGCCAATTAATCCAAGTATATAATTTAAATATTCCCAAAATGTCTTATCGGCTTCACTGATTGTACTCAGAGTGCGGGTAAATTGCGTATGTTTGCGCAATACTTGCAATAATCCTTGATCCTCTAAGGACCAGTCAACAATATTTTGGACAAACTGCATTGGTCTTCTATATTCCGTGCGCAGTACTTGAGACATTTGGTCTGCAAAATTATCTGTAAATAGCATACTTGAGCCAACCACAACTAATCTGCCTTCTTGAATGCTGTTATTAGACCCTGCAAATGGCCCCTCAATCATAGTAGCCAGCGTGTAGGTCTCTTTGGAACCTCCAGGTTTGTTAAACCCTAGCTCTGGAAATTCTTCATAATCTGCGAGGACTTGCTTATCTTTTGACAACCAACTATTTTTAGATGAACTAAGTAAAGGTGTGACCTTCCTATTTTGGTTACTGTTTAGATCCACTCTTATAGGTGATGACCATGGAACAAACACTTGGCCCAGCTTTGCTGAAATACTGTTATCTATATTCAAACCATCGTCACGAACATCAATCACATAGGGATAGTCGACTACATAATTTTCACGCACATTACGTGATCCTGCCCTTCTTAACGTTGGCAATGATAGTTTTCCATGCCGCATATCAAGTACTAGTGATTCCCCTATATTAATCCCAAATTCTCCTAACCAGTCTTCCAAGCCTGAACGCACTTCATAAACTTCTGCAAATTGGCTAATAGCGACATCAATACTGGATGATGAAACGACCACCGTACCGCCTTGGCGCAAAAACTTATCAATCCCATCTACTTGTACTGGATTCAGATATCGAGGAGCCAAAACGAGCAGCAGATCGACTCCTTCATTAACTTGGCCTGATCTCAAGTCCACATCAATCACTTTGAATGATTCTCTCAAATGTTGCCTTAATATTGAGAAGCGTTTGGGTATAGCAGGCGATTCACTGACACCAAATGGACCAGGGTTAGGCAAAGGTCTGAGTATTGCGACAGTTTTAATAGAGTCTGGTAGTAATTTTTTATATGCAGCAAAAATTGTTTGTTTGATTGCCTCTTGATTAGCTTTATTATCTGCATTACTAAGGATCACCGGCACAGTGGTTCTGCCGTCAGTTAGTGTGAAATCAAACCAAAATGGTTCTTGAGTATCAATAAAATTAGGCTTGAGTCTAAGCTCATCTGACAAATAGGCTTCAGTAAGCTGATCCTGGTCTGGATTAATAGGGATCATATCGAAGTTATCATTTGACTCATTTTTTAAGTCAACAACCACTTGCTGTAGTTGATCATACAGATCTCTATAAGATCGCGGCAAGCGTGCTTGCTCTGATACGTAAGCACTAAGCACTAACGGGTCTTGAATATTAGTCAAGTCGACAACTTGTCTGTCTTCTTTATAAACAACCGACTTTATAGTTCGAGTAAGTTGATATTCTGGATTTTTTAATTCGACTTCATGTCCACCTGCACTACTCTTCAGTTCAACCATTTGCTTGTAGTTAAGCACATCATATTGATCACCATACTCAACTAATACATTAAAGTATGTATTTATGACTGCCGCCTTATATTTGCTCTCGACATGAAAAGAAACAGGTCGGATGCCATATTTAGCGACGGCCTCCTCTTCAAAATCTGTTTCTTCTAGTGGATCAATTATCTCAACCCGGACATTTCCCTGACTAGCCACTGCATACTCATATAATAAATCACGCATACGCGGAGCCAGAGGTGCCAGTAAAGGATGAGTACTGCTACTAAAGTATCCCCGAATCAACAATGGTTTTTCTAAAGATTTGAGATAATCTTTAGTAGTACTAGAAAGTGTATAGATCTTTCCTTGAGTAAAATCAATACGCGCTTGGCTAACATAACTTATAGTAATATTTATTAATAATAGTACCACCAAAGTAATAGTAAAATTTCCATATCTAAGCCAGTACGAATTCTGTTTGATATTACCAACAGAGCGCAACGACTCTAATTTAATTTTATTCAGTAAAAAAAATAAAACAACGATAGTTAGATAATAAAGAATGTCACGCGCATCTAAGACACCTCTGGTAATCGATTCAAAACGTGCGCCTGTTGCAAATGCACGTAGCCATTCAGCAATTTCATAACCAAAAAGTTGTGTGAATGTACTCGTACCTATCACATAAAATAATGCTGCGATGAAAATTGATAAAATCAAACCAACAATTTGATTATCACTCTGTGCTGAGGCCCATAAGCCAATAGCAGTATATGCTGCAGCTAAAAATAATGCTGCAATATAACCTCCAATCACAGGCCCCCAATCCAAGTCGCCTAAAACATCAACTGTAACTGCCAACGGCAAAGTCAGTAGCAATGCTATCGCAATAAGTAGCATTACTGAAAAGAACTTGCCCAGTATAAAGTGACTAATTGGAACTGATGATGTTAATTGTAATTCTATGGTTCCCAAGCGTCGCTCTTCAGACCATGCACTCATTGTCAATACTGACACTAGGAAAATTAATAATATTGGAATCCAGTTAAAAAATGCACGCATATCAGCCAGATTACGTGCAAAAAAAGCCTCTACCCAAAAGAAAACAATATATGTTGCCGTAAGAAATATGGCTAAAAATAAAAATGCTGCTAGTGAAGAGAAATAATCATTCAATTCTTTTTTTATAATAATAACGATGTGACTTAACATATATCTATACCTCGACATTTGAAAAGTCCTGGCTAAACAATACTTCTAAGCTTTGAATATTAGGTTTTAACTCATAAAGGCTAATATTTGCTTGATTTATTGCTTGACTTAGCAAAGGAATATTTACTTCATCGGTATCAACAAAATACTTGAAGTGATTATTATTATGAGATTTAAGCACAAATGAACGAACTGCTGGAATAGAGTTTAATAAAACTGCCATATCCTCTTCATTTTTATCAACAATAACTATCACGCCATCAGCTCGATTTAATTCAGCAAGCTTTTGATCTGTAACTAACTTTCCTGCTCGAATAATGAGTACCCTCTCACAAACAGCCTGTACTTCTTGTAATATATGAGTTGATAGAATTACAGTCGAAGTTTTGGCTAACTCCTTTATTAATGAGCGCATATGCATTGTTTGAGTAGGATCCAAGCCATTGGTAGGCTCATCTAAAATAACAATTTTTGGCTGATTCAATATTGCATTAGCCACACCCACACGCTGTCTATACCCTTTTGATAAAGTACAAATTGGCTGCAAAGCTTTTTCTTTTAAATAAGTTTTAGTGATCGCATCAAGTATGTTCTGTTCTTGCTTCTCTGCTGGGATATTTTTAATACTGGCTTGATAGCGCAAAAACTCTATGACAGACATATTTGTCCAAAGCGGACAGTTTTCTGGCAGGTATCCAATACGCTCTTGAATTCGTGATTTGTCGCGCCCAATATGTAAGCCATCTACACTAATGTCTCCACTGCTTACCTCAAGATAACCAGTCAACAATTTCATCGTAGTGGTCTTGCCTGCTCCATTGTGACCAAGCAAACCTATAATCTCTCCCTGCCCAATTGCAAAGGAAATATCGTTAACTGCTTTAAAATCACCAAATTGGCGGCTTACATGATCAAGTTCAATTAACATCTAGGCTAAGCAAGTTACAAAGTGAATTCAGATTAAACGATTATTGTATATTTATGGGCTAAATATAAATTTTTCAATTACCTAGATAACTATAGCTTTTAGAAACTAGCTGAGAATTTATAAAGTAAGATAAATTCGAATGCTTAATCGATTATTTCGCATTTAAACTCATTAAATCAATATAGTTCCCATATCTGTCATGTTTGTGAATCAATACTGTTAACAATAAGCGGTTAAACTTTTATAGTCGAATTAAATAAGTCAACATAATCGGATTCAGCAATGTGGCATTCTTCAAATTCAATCAACTCGCCACGCTTTAAATCTGCTATTAACTTGGGGTCATCTTCGAGCTGGCCAAGTAATTTATCACCTTGAACCATTAGGATTTCTACCCACAATAATTCTCTGTGAGAGTTTTTGGAGTCAACCTGATTGGCAGCAAATATGAGTTTTGCCTTGCTACCTTTTTGTAGTGGCTCAATAGCTTCTTTGGAAGGCTTAGCAAATGTTTCAGGATGTTCAGCCACTAGAACTTGAGCATCTTCTAGCCACCAACTTTTACTCATACAATTTGCTCGCTGTTTACTTTTTTAGATATAACAAGAACTATGCATGTAATTGTTACTTAAGTATTATTTTTTATCTTGTCTTAATCGGTCACGGTACTGACCTTTAGCAAATTTTTGCAGATCAACAATAGTATCTGTCTCGTCCACAATTTCTCTTCCAAGCATAGTCTCTATAGCATCTTCTAAAGTAACAATTCCTGCTGTTTGACCATATTCATCCTCAACCAGAAATAAGTGCTCTCTTTTTTTAATGAATAAATCCAGTAGATGTTGCACAGGAAGATTTTCTGAGACTCTAGTGACAGGTTTAGAAAAGTTGCCTATGGGTAAATCTGATTTACCTTCCCTTTCTCCCATCATAAGCTCACGATTCGTTACTATGCCAGTAATATTATCTTGATCATCCTTAAAAACTGGAATACGGGTAAATTGTATTGTCTTGTCATGATCGAGTGCCTGCTTTACGGTCGTATTTTCATCCAAGCTATGAATCACACTGCGCGGCGTTAGAATTTGTTCTGTTTTAATTTCGTGCAAACTTAAAACATTCGTCAAGTATTCATTCTCCTGAGATACTAACGAACCCATTTTATGTCCCAACGAAGCTAGCGCAATAATTTCTTCACGTGTGATTTCATTATGTTGTTTCTTTCTGAATGTTTTTGTTATGAGTGTTGAAAACCAAATAAGTGGATAAACCAGCTTTACCAGCCAGTAAATTATATGAGCAGATGGAATTGCCAGCTGACGCCAGAAAGTAGCTCCAAGCGTTTTAGGTATAATTTCTGAAAAATATAGAATTGCTAAAGTTAGTAACACTGCAATTAGTGTTTCCCAACGGGCACCAAAAACATTTGCGGCTTGTGCACCAACACCTGCCGCGCCCATAGTATGAGCAAATGTATTTAGTATTAATATACTTGAAATCGATTGATCTAGCCTACTTTTTACTCGTGTCAGTACTTTAGCCCTGGCGGGATGTTCCCTGACTACACTCTCAACATAACTTGGCGTAATTGATAACAATACTGCTTCTAATACCGAGCATATAAATGAAACACC
>JANQKJ010000369.1 GCA_028281205.1 Gammaproteobacteria bacterium | reverse complement strand
AAACGGCTTTATACTGGCTGTGGGGAGTGTTTCTGGAATTAACTCGCCTAGTGCATTTAGTATTAACATATGCGCCAGACCACCTATAGCAAATCCAATCATAATAGCTAACAAAGTAAAAACAATAAACGGAATAATTACTGCCGCAACCATCTGTTTGCTTTTCAAACCCAAGCATCTTAGCAACGCATACTGATATGTCATTTCATTTGCATAGTGAAAACTGACAAGTGCAGCTGCAATCGCACCCAGCAACACGGCTATTAACGCAGTAATATTTAAAAAGCGGTATGCTCTTTCCAGAGTGTTGGTCAACGCCTGGTTAGCAGATTCAACCGTAACGAATTGTTGGTTAAGCTGCAAACTAGTTGCCAAGCTTTGCTTTAGCGCACTTAATTGACTTTCGTCGCCAGCAAATAAATAACGATATTTAACGCGGCTGCCCTGCTTTACAACTTGTGTGGCTTCAATATCTTGCCAATTAATTAAAATGCGCGGGGTAAAACTGTAAAAATTATTTCCTCTATCAGGTTCATAAACTAATACACGAGTCACCTTGAATGACTTTTCACCAACATCAATAAACTGATTCAATCCAATATTCAGTTCGTTTAATACACGATCCTCTACCCAGGCTTCTCCTTGCTCAGGTATTTTTTTAGTTGCCAATGTTTGTCCATATAATTCATTTGCAATTTGTAAATCACCGCGCAAAGGATATTCATTTGATACTGCTTTGACACTTGAAAGCAAAAACTTACCAGAGGCATTAGAATTTGCCATAGTTTGAAATGTCAGAGTTGTAGCTTTTCTCAGTGGGAATGATTGAACAATAGTGCTTTGTTGCTGATTCAACTGTGTTGAAGATTGTAAAACCATGTCTGCTGCAAGCACTTCTTTTGCCTGCATATTAAACAGTTGCTCAAGCCGATCGCCTAATAAGCTGATACTAAATGTGACTGCACAAGCAACACTGATTGCAACACAAAACAGGCGTATTGACCCTTGGCGCAACTGCCTAATTAGCAGCATATTGTAAAACTTAAGCATATGGCTTTGTAGTTAATTTACCCTCTTCGAGGTGATAACAATGGTCACATTTTTTTGACAACGATTCATCATGTGTTACTAATATCAGTGCTGTACCTTGCTCTCTGTTCAACTCAAACAACAAATCAATAATCTTGCTGCCAGTGTGAGTATCAAGGTTTCCTGTTGGTTCATCTGCGAGCAACAGTGGCGGCGTGGTTGCAAACGCACGCGCAATGGCTACCCGTTGTTGCTCACCGCCTGATAAGGTAGTTGGATAATGATTGGCCCGCTGACTCAATCCAACTCTTTCTAATAGTGAGTTCGCAATCGCTTTAGCCTGTTTGTTAGTATTGATTTCTAGAGGCAACATGACATTTTCCAAGGCTGTGAAGCCAGGTAACAAATGAAATGCCTGAAATACAAAGCCTATGTACTGGTTGCGCAGGCCAGCACGCTCGTCTTCGCCCATGTTTTCGATGGAATGCTGGAACAATTCAATATTTCCAGCAGTCGGAGTATCCAGACCTGCTAATATACTTAATAATGTAGTTTTACCTGAACCAGATTGGCCGATTACAGCGATAGACTCAGCCTCTGATACGTCAAAGGTAATATCTGCCAGTATAGTCAGTGGGCCTTCCTCAGTAGTAACAACTTTACTTACTTGAGTACAACTTAAAATTGGTGAATTTGAAATAATGCTTCTCCGTATTCTCATTCTTTGCTTGTTATCAATTAGTCAGTTTGTACATGCAAACGATCTTAACAATAGTCATAACAATGACAATACCATTGTTGTTGTAGGTGATAGTCTAAGTGCGGCGTATGGCATTGAAGTAGAAAAAGGATGGGTCAATTTATTACGCAACCGCTTACAAGAGTATGACCCAGACTCAAACTGGAAGGTAGTCAATGCTTCTATTAGTGGAGACACTACTGCTGGAGGTTTGCAACGTCTACCTAAATTGATCAACGCCCATCAACCTGTACTGTGCATTATAGCTTTGGGTGCCAATGATGGTTTAAGAGGACAACCACTAAATGCAATGCAAACTAATCTGCAGGCAATGGTAAACCAATGTAATTCAACCGGCACATCTCTGCTCGTCGGCATTAAGCTGCCACCAAACTATGGAGACAAATATACTAATGCTTTCCATCAGATTTATTCGAATATTACTAAGGAAAATAATATACGTTATGTGCCTTTTATGCTTGAAGGTATAGCATTACAAGATACATATTTTCAGGCAGATAGATTGCACCCAACTGCTGAAGCACAACCCTATATTCTTAACAATATATGGAACCAATTAGAGAAATTACTGACAAATATAATTACTCATTAAGTTGCTCAAACAGCAGCTATAAATTTGGAAACTGGCAATAACTTTTAAATTAATGACTGCTTGGTGAGAGCATATCACTAAAGAGCAGGTGTTATTCTCTCTATAGACGTAAAGCTCATGCGTTATTTACTTGCTACTATTATTTAAATTAACCAGAACATCACATTCATGATTAAAAGCAATCTTACTCAAGGCCTTATTATTATATTTGTTGCGATTTTAATTGCTGGCTGCAATTCTGAACCTGAAGCAACATTGAGCTCTGGTATTAATGTACAAGCAGCCAAACAAATGATTGTTCAAAATAACGATGTGGTCGTCCTCGATGTGCGCACACCTAAAGAATTTGCACGAGGACATATTGAAGGTGCATTAAATATTAATATTCACGACCCAGCTTTTCCGCAATTGGCTTCTACACTTGACCGCGATAAATTATATATTGTCCATTGCGCTGTTAATCCACGTGGTGGCCGTGGTGACAAGTCAATCAATATTATGAATCAACTAGGCTTTTCTAACACATTAAGCATGGATGGTGGCCTAAGGGCTTGGAAACGTGCTGGCTTACCAATCAATAATACATAAAAAAAATCCATCTTCTTTCATAACCTACCCTACAGGCAAGCCCCTAAATATCCACTCAATCTGACTTAAATTATTTCTTAGTCAATCAAAATACGGCTAGTTAATACCCCTCACATCTAGTCTTTAATATCTAACTTTTAGCAAAGCTATTTAGAGCTGGGATATGACAATCCAATCCAACTAGCTGCTACAAAAAACTACCAATCATATTATTTTGCATTCACCGCGTGTGAATTTTATCTTAAATTTGTATTATAAATCATATCTTTAAAATTATTACTTAAAGTTATATATAACCTGTATCAGTAACAAGCCTGAGAATTATTAAATTAAATTAATGTTTCAAATATTCATTTGAAATACATATATGGATTTCATATACTTTGCCTGCTATGGCAAAAAATACCCGCCAAAAATTAATTGATGCCGCACTAGAAGTATTCGCTGAACAAGGTTATCAAAACTCAACAGTTCAACAGATCGTTGAACGTGCAGGAACCAATATTGCTGCCATTAACTATCATTTTGGTGATAAAGCCAGTTTCTATGGTCATGTTGTATCTCATGCATTAGCGCAAACACCATGTGCAGAAGCTGCAGATTTTGGTGAGAATCAGTCTCCCGAAGAACAACTTCATATATTTATTAAATGGTTTATCCGTAATGCTACAGGCATAAACAGCCAGCCCTCCTTTCTGGATTCAGTACATATACAAGAAATGATGAACCCCTCTCCAGTGCTTGATCTGATTGTGGAAAATTTCATTCGTCCAAATCACATGAAATTACGCGCGATAGTTAAGGCACTATTGCCAAGTGACGCGACTGAACAGCAAATTCGCCATCATTGTTTCAGTGTCGTAGGCCAATGCTTACATTACAAATTTGCACGGCCAGTGATGGAACGTTTATATCAAGATATAGAATTTACTACGGAATATGCAGACGAACTCGCCAGGCACATAGCAAATGTAAGTCTAGCTGGGATGCGAGCAATGCATAAGAGCCAATCATGAAACTGCGTAGAACTGCTATTTTATCTGCAAGCTTAATAATAAGTGCGTGTTCAGTAACACCAAGCTATGAGCGACCCGATACAACTACTTATCTAGGTGAAAAATTCATACAAAGCAATGCTGATGAATCTTTATCTACAATTGAATCAGTTAATTGGTGGGTTCAGTTTAATGATCCAGTTATAAGTAGATTAGTTAAACAAGCACTGGAGAACAACCTAGATATACGTATTGCTGTAGCAAATGTAATGGAAGCAGAGGCGATTGCACGTGCGGCAACAGGAAGACGCTGGCCGGAGATAGGTGCATCCATTTCTGGTGAAAGAAGCTTCACGGGAGCAAGTACTGGTTCAAGTTTTTCCCCTGGATCAGATCGTCTTTATACAACCACGTACTCAGTAGGCGCAAATATCACTTGGCAAACAGACTTATTTGGTCGTCTTCGCAATGCAGAAAAAGCCTCTGTTGCCGATTGGCAAGCATTAAACAACGATCGTGATGCAATTATGCATTCAGTAATTGCTAATGTAATTCGACAACGAGTGCAATTAGCTATAGCAGTGCAGCGTTTGTATGTTGCAGAAGATATTTTACAGAGCCGTCAAAATACCTTAGATATCGTTAACCGTCGTTATTCGCGAGGGGTACAAAATACTTCTGCCGTTGATGTAAGATTAGCCCGAGAAAATATATATTCAGCGCAAGCAAATATTGCTTTACTGGAGCAAAATGTTTCTCTTGCACAGCATGCACTTGACATATTAATTGGGAAAAAACCTGCATCATTATTTATTGCAGACAACGATTTAAATCAGTTACCTGATTTAAACGATGCAATAACCGGGGTTCCCGCACAACTACTAGATCGACGTCCAGACTTGCGTGCTTCAGAATTTCGCATTCTAGCAGCCAATGAAAGGATTGGCGTCTCTCTTGCAGAATTATATCCCGACTTAACTATTAATACTGGCGGTGGTTGGCGCG
>JANQKJ010000297.1 GCA_028281205.1 Gammaproteobacteria bacterium | reverse complement strand
CAATCAGATAAGGGTCTAACAACCATATACCATCCTCATGAATCACATAAGGAATATCACGCGCAGAATCACTTTCCCACGCCCGGTTATCAAAATTTTGTTCAGCTAAATACACACGCTGATTTTTTTCATCGACATTAACCACCACAGCAACATGCCCGGTTTCTAAAAATGCGCGCGAATAAATCAGCAAATCGCCACGCTGAATAGACTGATCTTTTTCTCCATTTAAAATACTTTCAAATGGCTTGCTGTGTTTCTTATCCGGCGTCACCACACTATCAAGTTGCCAGATATCTGCAGCAACATCGACATCACCATAGACAACACCTTGATTAACCAGTAACCAGCGACGCGCATACTCCACACACTGCCATTTGATGCCGGTAAAAGTTTCATTAATAAAATAAGGTGCTGGATTCACACATCGATTATTACAATTTGAATAAGCCTCTACTCCAGAAACAGATTTACCCAATACCGTTCCATAAGTGACTTCACAGTCTTGTGTACAATACTGTGGCAGCTCATCAGCATTTGCACATAGAGAAATAAATAGAGTTAAACCAGAAAATATTAAAGAAATTAACTTTGACATCTAATCTTACTTAAGCGCTTTGATAGTGGTAACAATTTGTAGTTTCATTTCATCGATAGCCTGATCAACTTGTTGATAACCATCGCCTTCATTCGATTGTAAGTGTGCCGCATTTTCCTGCCATACTTGCAACAATTTTTGTGCATGGTCTTGCACATTAGTTGGCATTGCATAACTTATATCTTTAATCGCAAGCACATGCGACCATCCTGATTTAATGTCACCACGTTCATCATCACGATCATAGCGCGCATACAGTACGGTCTCTTGCAACTCGGATAACTCTTGCATCATAAAAAACCCTGCATCGCGGGTTGTTTTATTTGCTTCAGAAGATTCATTACGCCAAGTGTTATAGGCAAGACCAGAGAGTGCCACGACTAAGCTGATAATAGCAACCGCGTTACGTCTAACTTGATCCAGAATCATAACAAGCCAATTTTTAAATAAAAACTGGCTATGATTATACGCGAGTTATACCACTCCCATACTTTTTAATAGTATTTGCTTGGCATTCTCTGCATTGGCTTGCAGTGCTTCAGCATCACCAATATCAATATCAAATAGCACTGCCATTTCTTGGTACTCTTCGGTTAATTTACCAATGAGCGTTAGAAAGTCAGTGATATCCAAACCGAATTGTTTTTCTACGGTCTCGGCCACATCCATGTAGTTCTTATATTCTTCATCGCAGTAAATGCAATCAGCAATCGGGCCCGAGTAAGTAATACATTGAATAAGCTTGGGATCTAATTCCGATTCGATACTACCAGGTGCCTGGTGACTTAATCCGACCACCTGGGTTATCTTCTTTGGTATGCGCCAGGACTCCAATAACCATTGACCAATCGCAGCGTGGTCTGTACCAATCTTGCTTTCTTCTAATGAACAAAGATAACGATGATCTTGTTGCCTGTCATCGATATCTTTGTAAACAGAGGGGATGGCTTTATCAAGTGCCAGCATGCCAATATCTTGCAACATACCTGGCAAGAATAACTCTTCACGCATTGCATACTTGGTTAACTCACCCAGCTTACGACAAGCTACAGCTGTAGCTAATGAACGTCGCCAAAAAAGGTCGTAATCTAAACCAGTGGACTTTTCTTTAGCTTTGCCACCAACCAAAGAAAAACTAAGTGCGATATTCAAAGTACCCGTCCAGCCAAACATAGAGACCGCTTGTTGCACACTCTCTGTTTCGATGGCTCGCATATATAGTGACGAGTTAGCCATGCGGATTATTTTGGCCGATAACACGGGATCCATACTGACCACATCCGCCAAAGTATCTATATCGCTGCCTACATTTTGACTAAGTTCGATAATTTGTGCCGCCACACCAGGAGGCGAAGGCAAGTCCTTACACTTTTTTAATTTATCGATGACTTCCTGCTTAATCTCGCTCATTAGGGTAAATCCGGGTTGATAACTCGTTACCCCTCGGATATCGGCTCGAGGCAGCAGTACTTAAGTAAAAAATTGATATTACGGGAAAAAATTCGAATTTAGGCTACTGAACAGCCAAATTGGGCAAATAAAGATAAACTGGGGTGAGTGATGGGACTCGAACCCACGACGACTGGAATCACAATCCAGGGCTCTACCAACTGAGCTACACTCACCATAATTTGGGCATAATAATGTATCGCTGCTGCGCGATTATTAATTTGCAGGCAATACCAGGTTGCATCCACTCCACCTTAATAATCCTCACAGCACCATGCAACCTATTACCACCTATCAAAACACTCTTGTGTCGCTATCGCGACTTTGTAATTTGCGTGTACTACCTACACGCAAAGGTGGCGCGCCCGGCAGGACTCGAACCTGCAACCCCCGGCTTAGAAGGCCGATGCTCTATCCAGTTGAGCTACGGGCGCAGATACAGGCACATTCACCGGAGCCGTGCATAGTAACCTGATAAATAGTTAAGTCAAATTGAACCCGTCATAAATTAGCTTTGATTCGCGAAAATTGTCTCGAGGCGTGATTAATCATTTAGACATAAATGATAACTGGTTGGTTTTCACACGCCATCCTGCTTTTACCCTAATTGTTCGTTAAATAAGATCTTATTAGAAAAAGGATCAATAACCTCGAAGAACCGATCACCCCAAGGTGCTGTCGAAATCGCAGGACGATTATATTTGTAAGGTCTCTCTATTATCTCCTGATACAAATTATCCAGTTCAGCAGTTTGCACAAATACTTTCGCTCCAGGAGAGCAATCCCCATGATGTTCATTCAGATGTAGAATTAAATCATCGCGTGACACTTGCATATAAATTGGCGCTTCCGGTTCAAACCTATGCTCCCAATCAAGATTCATGCCCAAGAACCCCTGATAAAACTCATTAGCTTTGGTTTCATCAAATATTCGAAGAATTGGAATTGCTTTGAGTGTCATAGTTACTGATTTATTTATGTCTTCTACCACAAAGTGAAAAATTTTGAGTATGGAAAAAATATCATGTTGGCAATAGTGAGCCCGATAATTACTAAAAAGGTTATTTGCATTCCCAGTACTCGTAAATTCATTTTTTCATTCAATAACCCGTGTGCATGTATCACTCGTCCAATTATTAAAAACACTCCTGTAATATGAATTATCATGGGATATGCGCCGTTATACTCAAGCGGATACATGAGCAATAATGATATTGGTATGTACTCTAGTGCATTTGATTGAGCTGCTATTGCAGTTATTAATTGCACATCATCACCATCACCAACACTGACTTTTTTATTTCGCCTTATTTTTATGACATTAAATGACAACCAAATAATTAATAAGGCTAAAAGTATCGTATAAAAAACTGAAATCATATTGGGTTCTTTAATATCTCATTGCAGTACAATAGCTGTGATTTTTAGGAATTAAAATAAATTTTTAACATCCCGATTTACCATGCTCAACAGCATAAGCTTCTCCACCGATGTTTATGCGCCCATTATTTTGCAAATAAATTATAAATGCTCCTTGCTCACCGGCATCGGTTTTGTAAGTTAAGTATGTTTGTTCAGGACGGATCACAACATCCCATACGCCAGTGATCGTGTTTTGAGATGCGCCAGCAGCGGTTCCTGGAACTGACCAACTTCCCTCTTTGTAATAGCTATAGCGACCATTCCTACAAAAATCTATGACTGTGAGTGTACTATTAGAATTAATCACTGAACCCGAGTAAGCCGTTAATCTTGAACCTGCCAGTCCATTCTTCCATTGCCCCACTATTGACTGTGCAAACACAAAATTTGAGGCAATAAATAATACTAAAATAGCGAGAAATTTTGACATAAATATATTTCTTTATACGAGATCTATAATAGTGTTTAAATTGCTGCCTTCGACATAAAAGTGATCATTCGATTTGTGGAGGAAATCTTATATTAATATGATAAGCGATAAATGTTCTCATCTCCCACAATCCAACCATTAAACCCAAAATCGACAGTACTACAAATGCCCTTGCTAAATATCCCCAGCCTTCCCATTTAGTATTGAATGCACACTTCCATAAACCAACTAAGATCCATATCGTCCAGAGAATGCCTATGAGTAGAAAAATATATAGAAGCGGAAGAATAGCTAAATGACCTATTACCTGTAAAACAAAACTAAGAACAAGCCCCAAAGTAACATTATAAATCCAAAAGACTTTCCAGAGTTTTTCTACCCCCTTCAAAGGAGAAAATATAATTCTCATGGCGTGTCACCTATCGGCGCAATAGCGGTCATAAACTTCTATTTTAAATGATTAATTGCTCCTCATAAACTATATATATTCTCAAAAATAATTTATTTAATTTGCGTTACAACCAAGAAAGGTATTGACTCAAAAGTCAGAGAATTGATGTCTGAATTCTGAAATATATCATTTCGTAATTGGAGGTAGCTATGCAAACATTGTCAATAAAAGAAATTTGTTCTGAGTTGCAATTCAAAGCTAAAGAAAGTCACTTTCTTGATCGAGAGGTTGAAAATATTGAATCCAATGCCAATAATTTTGTTGAATGGTATGCGAGAGGTCGCGGGTTAACTGCACACACGCTTGGCGCCTGTCGATGGTATTTTCAGTCAGATAAGTATTTGGTCGAAGATGGTCTAATTGAGTTACTTTGCAAGGTGAATCCAATTACACATAAAGGGCACTGTGACTTCGAATTCACAAACGTCAAAGCAATTGATTTAGAGAAACAGCAATTTAGCCATTACAAACAGACTAATCAGTAGATAATTTGACATGTCAACCTGTTAGTAATTAGCCACTAATAGGAAATGATGCCTGTAAAATTAGATATTCTTCTCTATGACTGCTTTTGTGCCAAAAGCAGTCATTTAATTTATTACTAACTATTTAGCTCCATATTCAATACTATAATCCAACCATAGTGAGTGCACATCATCCCATGATGGCAGAGAGTTAGTTGTATAACCAAACGTTTTTCCTGTTGCAATTTTTGGAAACTCTTGAATAGCCTTCAAATGGGCACCCGAATAGATAAATTCTCGCATTTTTTCTTCAGACTCCCATACTGACAAAGTATGATAAATCCCATTAATTTTTTTAGCCTCTGCACTAATATTTCCATCAGCTTTTTTTGCTTGATTCATTGAAGGAATTGCATGTCTAAAGAAAGCAAGTATTGACATTGAATTCTTTAATTTTAAACCTGTGATCGAAACATATACGGTATTTTCAGTAGGCGCTATTTCTTTGACTTCATTATTCACATCGCTGCCTGCAGTATTAGGAATATTTGCTTTATTCTTCATGTCATACGTTTGAGCATAACCCCTCATGCTTAACAAGGTGAACCCATAAACGAGAAACATAATCACAATCAATGACAATGTATTCATGTTACACCCCTCAAATTATACTATTTGCATGAGTCTACAAATTTGAGAATTACTTACTTGTTAACGATAGATTAAAAGAATGTAATAAAGTCTGCTTTGGGTCAAAAGCGGTTATTTGATTTAGATGACTATAGACTAGAGATTTACTCGTCATATCCCTGCCCTCGTCCACACCATCAATAAAAAAGAGGCTTTCGCATTTAGGAGGTTTTAGTATCGAGTAATAGGTTTCGTGGAATCTCTGACGCAGGCTTGCACTTTAAGAAAAGACAAAAATATGAATAATTCGTGTCGCTGCGCGACTCTTAATTTGCGACTAGTACCCGTCGCATGGGTGGTCGGGGCAGAGGGATTTACTCGGGCTATCCCTGCCCTCGCCCTGTGGGCCTTCTCGCTTTGCTCGAAGTTCAAATTTGCTCCTGGCAAATTTGTGAACCCATAGAGTGGTTCCATTCCCCTCTCTAATCACATTAAATAGAATAGACCCTCACGTTTTTGTGAAGGGTCTATTCTATTTAATGTGATTTGGTCGGGGCAGAGGGATTTGAACCCCCGACCCTCTGCTCCCAGAGCAGATGCGCTACCAGACTGCGCTATGCCCCGATGTGCGGTTCTCAGTCCTTGGGATGTGATCGACTGAGTGCCGCGGAAGGATACGCGTATTGACCCTTTAGCGTCAACCAGTTATGTCCCAGAAATGCGCTGACGAGGGCAATCTTGCACAAGTTGCCAAACTTCTTTTACCCGCGGGTTGTATTCATTATGATACACCCCTCATATTAACCATCGAATAGGCACCCAATGAAAGCTATTTCAATTTTTAGTATTTTTATGTGCTTTTTTTTAGCTATTTTAGGAAATACAGCCATGAGCGAAACCAATCCCAAAGTTCAATTTGAAACCACCAAGGGCAATATTGTCATCGAACTGGATGCAGAAAAAGCACCTAAAACTGTGGAGAATTTTTTAACTTATGTTAATTCCGGCTTTTACGACGGTACTATTTTTCACCGTGTTATCCCCTCATTCATGATTCAAGGCGGTGGTTTTGATGCTGACATGCAACAAAAACCAACTAATGACCCGATTCCTAATGAAGCCAGCAATGGCTTGAAAAATGTTAAGGGTTCTATTGCCATGGCTCGTACTACCGCCCCACACTCGGCAACAGCACAATTTTTTATTAATGTGGTCGATAACTCTAATCTTGATTTCACTAGCGAGTCTCCACATGGCTGGGGCTATGCCGTTTTTGGACAAGTGACTACAGGCTTGGATGTTGTAATGACAATCGAAGAAGTGGCAACTGGTAACAGCGGCATGCATCAAAATGTACCGCTTGAACCTGTTGTGATAGAAAAAGCTAGTGTTGTTGATTAACCAGCCTGATCAAATATAAATGCAAGAGACACTGTTTGTCTCAGACATTCACTTAGATGCGAAAAGATCGGCAGTGGTCGATCTTTTCAATCAATTTTTGTTACAACGCGCCTTGCATGCAGACGCGTTATATATTCTCGGCGATTTATTCGAATACTGGATCGGTGACGACGCTCCTTATCAGGAATACCAAGACACTTTTAATGCTCTCAAGCGCGTCACAGAAAATAATGTGTCGGTGTATTTTCTACATGGCAACAGAGACTTTCTGGTGGCACAACGCTTTGCTGAGCAAACAGGTGTACGCTTAATCAGTGAAGAATATGTCGCTACTATTTACGATCAAACTATTCTACTTATGCACGGTGATACGCTATGCACCGATGACACTGCGTACCAGAACTTCAGAAAGAAAACACATAACAAATTTCTTCAATGGCTAGTTTTACTTTTGCCCGTAAAGACTCGCCTGAACCTGGCAGAAAAATTACGCAACACTTCCACACAAGCCGTTGCTGAAAAACCGGCAGACATTATGGATGTCAATCAGCATGCGGTAGAAGCAGCATTAACCAGAAATAAAACTACCCAGCTAATTCACGGTCACACTCATCGGCCGGGAATCCATGAATTTTCATTAAACAAGCAATCTTACAAACGCACCGTACTGGGCGATTGGTACACACAAGGTAGTGTACTATCTGTGACACCTGAAGGTATGAATTTACAAAGTTTTTCAGAAATATAAAAACTCAGCTTAGCGCTTTTAATTCTGTTTCACTAAACCCTGCCTGTTGACGTGCTTCTATATGTAAAGGACCAATACCTACACTCACATCATATTGTTTCAATAAAGAGATAAAAGTTGATTCCGAATCTAACTGCTGTTGCTCACAAGCATACCTGAACCAATGTGTGCCAATTTCAACATGGCCGATTTCTTCACGTAGAATAATATGTAAAATTTTAACT
>JANQKJ010000188.1 GCA_028281205.1 Gammaproteobacteria bacterium | reverse complement strand
ACTTATTTCTCGATAGAATGAGGTCTTGCGCTTTATAACAATTCACTCTATCTGACAGTTTAACGTCATCCTGCGTAGACGTACCACCAACTTATTAATTACTAAAATTTTTTCTTACTTCCCTAATCATCTCGATAGACACTTTCCAGTTAATAGCATAATTAAAAAAATTTTTAGGTCGAATCAATATTAAAATGTACTGGATGTTTTTACAAATTCACTAATAATACTAGTATCTGGTGCTGCACATCCCCCCCCACGTGCTTAAACACCAGCTAGAGCCATCTCGGTGGCTTGATGTTACATGAGGGATTTTTCCTTAATGTTTCACTCCTAATGGTCTTAACCCGCCCTCCCCCCGATGGCGGGTTTTTTTATCTCAGTGCTTTTGTCACACTCCACTTACAAGTAGCAAGTAGCGGAATCTAGGCATTCATTGCCAATTAAGGGTGTCATTAGGTCCCAACGTAAAAGCCGAAGCCACACTTGCTTTGAACAAAAAACGCCCATCACATTAACCACTTATCACAGTGAGACTTGTGGTATTAGTTAACAAAAAATTGCCTCTCCCCCGCCGTTTAAATTCTAAAGTTTGGCCCTCTAATAAAATCAGCAAAACGGAGTGCAGTACTATCAAGATAGTATCTCCATTTAACTCAAAAGCAGTAATACATTAAACTCAATTTACTTTTTAATTAAGGAAATAAATCATGAAAAACTTCGCTAAATTAATCCTCGTAACAAGTGCACTTGCTCTAGCTTCTACTGGCGTTCACGCTGCTAAAGTTTCTGGCAACGTTGATACAAAAGTTAAAGTTAAGAACGTTCAGCAAAAAGCTGTTGGCTTAGCTAACAAAAACGAAATGGCTGTAGGTTCTATCACTGGTAAGTCTACTAACATCGGCGGCAACGTTAAGATCAAAGTTAAAGCTAAAAACATTAAGCAAAAAGCTGTTGGCCTAGCTAACAAAAATGAAATGGCTCTTGGTTCAATCACTGACTAAGATTCTGCATTATCATAAAATCCTAATGTGGCGTTACCGAAGTAAGGTATTCGCCGCATCTCTTTTTCTACCCAGTACATTTATTTGATTTCCCTCTATCAAGGCCTCTCAGAATACCCAGCATGAACTCATAGCATCTAAAGCCTTGTTTGAACATTTGAGGTGAATGCTAAATAGCAAAAAATGATTATATATCCTACTGTATAATACTTAATAGTTGGCCTCTATTCTCAAGTTTCTGTTCAAATAGTCGATATAAAACCATAAGGAAGGTTAGCCAGTTGAATAGCGCGGAAATACGTGCTAGGGGTCGAAGGATCTCAACGAACCTCAGCGCATCAAGCAGTAGAGGCTAAAATTGAATAACAAAAAGACGTATTATTACGATCCGAATATTTTCAATGTCAGCAACATTGCAGAAGCAATGCGTATTATTTTGACTGCTAATGAGGTTAAAGCAGTTGAACAACGCTGGGAAAAAGAAACCCAATTTCTCGTTAACGATATCGGTGATTATTTTTCCCCAACTGAAAAGAGTTTTATCCTGGACTATGGTTGTGGCATAGGTCGCATTTCAAAAAAACTGATAGAAGACTACGACTGTTTTATCGTTGGGGTTGATATCAGTGAATCAATGCGGGAATTAGCGGTTAACTATGTCAACAACGAAAAATTTTCTGCAGTATCTAGAGAAGAATTATTGGAACTTATTCGCCAAGGCTTTAGATTTGACTACTGCCTTTCTATTTGGGTATTGCAGCATTGTCCCCAAGTAATAGAAGATATCAACTTAATTAAAACAGCGTTAAAACGTGAAGGGCTGCTCTACATTCTAAATAATTACTGCTCGGCGGTTCCTACCAACCATGGTTGGGTAAACGATGGCGTCGACGTATTTAAGTTGCTAATCGATCACTTTAATGAAGTTGAACACGGTCACTTACCTTATTCTGTAGCTGAAAAGCGCCTTTGCGATTTAACATATATCTCCCGCATGGTGAATAATAAGGCGTACGAAAAAAACATCTTTTCTTTTATTGACAACAGACCCGCCAATAACTAAGTATTATCAAACTACTACTTACGCATTAAATTGGGTAGGTATTATCAATAACACCCATTCCGATTAACTGCCCTAGCAGAGTGACTGGTATATAAACTATTCGATAGCAAAGTACAAAAGACAGCTAAGCTAAACAGCTATATACCCAGATGGAATTGACACATAAGGTTCTGAATGACTCATCCAATTTATAACAATAAACCTCTTGATAATATAACAACATGTCGCTTTTCTGTTGAAAATGATATCTTACTAGTTGATATTCAAAACGACAATCAATCTATCCTTGAATACCGTCTAAATTTTCATGATCAAAAGCAAGAGACCTTAACCTATATTTTATTTTGTGCCACCCATAATTTTTTATACAACGTACTCCCAGTACAAGACATAACAGTAGCCATCGATAACTCAGTGCTGCAATGCGGTGGCGAATATCTCAATAAAATAGTAACAGAGTTGGGAAGCACATTTATTAACACCAATCAGTATCTGCAGCAGATTGATAGAGAATGTATTGATTCATCGTCCTTTAATGGCACTTTTATTTACAATGTCGACGATCACAAATTATTGCGCGACATATTTGAACGAGAACAAATGAAGCCACGCGATGAACTCATATACAAAAATCTCTTTTCAGGTTTCGACGTATTTCGTCGAGAATGGCGAGAGCCCGAAGGACTGATTAACCCTAGCCATCTGATTAAGTTAATTACTGAACATAAGATAAAACGCATTATATCTATCAATACGATTTATCCAGAACATGCCCATAGCTTTTTTAATGTGTGGATCTTCTCCCTACTAAAACGAATTGGTGTCTCGTGGATTGTCATTGATTGGGATATTCCCGCCCTGACACCGACGTTGGGCGTATCAAAAGCTGCCTTTAATTGTAGCTCCTTTACTCGTTATACCATCTTTCCTAGCATAGAAAGAGATTGGGACCAACAAATAGGGCTCACCAATATCAAATATATGCCTACGCACTATACTGAAGAGCAGACCATTCAACTGCCTAAGCTGGATAATAACTATAAAATTTTGTGCGCTGCTACTGGATATCTACAACAACTATTGCATGACAGCATCCTAGGTAGAATATTGGAAGCCTTTGAATTCGTAAATGACGATAATATTTTTCAAGAGTTTCAGTTTTGGTTTCATGTGATGTCTTACTATGTTGCCCATAAATATCAAGGCGGGCTTTTTCAAAAACTTATATTGAGAACAATGTTACTGAACGTACATTTTAAGGGCATAGGA
This sequence comes from Gammaproteobacteria bacterium, assembly GCA_028281205.1. Lineage (GTDB taxonomy): Bacteria > Pseudomonadota > Gammaproteobacteria > UBA4575 > UBA4575 > UBA1858. The sequence continues at coordinate 7,118 of JANQKJ010000188.1, read as the reverse complement.
CTGTTAAAGTATGAAGTCCTCGATCAGCTCAATACCAAGCGCCAACTATTACTATTCGGCAGTGAAAACTGGGCAGATATTTATCCGCAATATTATCAAGGCAGATATCTGCCCTTAGACGAACTTAAACAAATGTTAGCAACAAAAAAATACCTTTATTTACTATTCAATAATAAATTTTCTTTTCCGGAGCCCAATGAGGTTGTTGGTACCGCCGTTACCTTTGGTGCACCATTTATTGATTTTCCTGCCACCGTCTATACGCCAGAACTAGAGGGCTTAAAAAAGATAGGCTACCGCAGCATAGCTGACCTCAATAACAAAATTGACAATGTTAATACTATTATGGAGGACTCAGACTTTAAGAACTCTCTTAAATACTATGCACAGTTTATGGGAAGATCGGCATTTTTATTTCGTGAAGGCCTATTGACAGATAACCCAAAGACCAACGACGAGTTTGAAGCTATTTGCCTTCAACACAGAAATATTTTTGTCCAACATGCTGAAGAGTATATTGAGCAAAACATAAAGCGCATACAGGCTTATATTGAACGGTTAATACGATCAGAAAGCTTCGACATCACCCAATCTCGTTACTACAACCGATCTTATGTCCAAAAAATTATTGAACTAAAAGAACGTGCCAAAAACGTAAAATAAACTACTCCCACTGTTTCCAGCCGTTTTTTCTGAGAAATGTTAACACACAATCTATTAGCTTGGCGCCCTACTTCCCTTTTATAGATTAACATTCAATCAACCTATAAAGTTACAAGAAGCTGTTTTATAACCCTTGAGCGCAATAAAACAAAGCAAAGGTGGTCGAGAAATCAGAGTTTGCAGAGCATTGATGGGCATTTTAAGATCATTTTTGACACTGTATTGCCAAACACGGCCGTCATAAAGTAGCTCCTAAACAATATCAGGCGCTTTAATCAGTTCATGCTACCCAAAACGCGGTTACCCGACTAAATTATCTAAACTAATATAGTGTTATATAGTAAATAGGTGGCTTTCATAATCCAGGCTTTATTTCTGGCGAGTGAGGCAAATAAAAATAAATTGTCAATTGAGAAAACACTATATGAATGGAGATAACCAACCAACAGCAGAATGCCCACCAACAGTCGTTATGCCGGATTACCCCATCATTAATAGTTGGGATCAAGTTAAACTACTATTAGACAGAATTTATATTGATTCAGAGTACGCCACCTTATTATTGCAACGCTTAAAAAAAGCCAGTGGCGACAACATTGCGGCAGTCGCCGATATACCTACACTTTGTCAAATATTGCAACAGTCATTTTTTGAATCTATTAACTGGCGCAGCCCAATAAGTTCCGCCGACGTCGAACACCTGAAAAGACTATCAGAGTTCCATGAACAGCATCAACACGAAATTAACCGTTATAATAAACACGTTAAAACTAACCCCGACGCCGTACGTTGGCCCAATCCTACGGATCCCAACAATCCGCTCTCACAATTTGATGTACTGCCTTATGTGAAAAAAACGCCGATAATGGATAAACAGACACCTATTGGTTCCGCGGGCAGTTGCTTCGCCTTTGAAGTAGCACAAAAACTTCAAGCGTTGCAATACAACTACGTGGTTACGGAAAGAAATGACGATCCAGATTCAGGTATTTTAATTGACGGTTATAATGCGGGTGATCGCTATGCGCTGTTTTCCGCAAACTATGGCATTCTATTTAATACACCTAGTTTTAAACAGCTAGCAGAAAAAGCATTCTCAATCCGACATTTCAAGAAACTATTATTCAAATTGGACAACGGCTACTTTATTGACCCATATCGCGAAAACGTATTCTTCATATCAGAGGACGCTTATGAAAATGATTATTGTAAACACATAGCAGCGGTACGCGAGTCTTTGCTGCAATGTGAAATATTTGTTTTGACACTAGGTTTGAATGAATGTTGGGAATTTGTTGAAGATGGTACGGTGATGTCTCGTAATCCGCGAGCCAACATATATCCGTTCGTTAAGCATAAGGTTCTTACGGTACAAGAAAATATCGACAATATTCAGCGCTTTTACGACATTGTCAAATCCCATAATCCTAAATTTAAGTTAATCATTAGCATCTCACCCATACCCTTTCTGGCCACCGGCAGAGCAGAAGATACGCATGTTATTAAAGCCAATTGCGACTCTAAATCAGTGCTAAAAGTAGCAGCTGAGGAACTTGTCAACAACAATACTGATATGTACTATCTACCCAGTTACGAATATGTGACCTGCTGTGCTAAGTCGCCTTGGCAGCCCGATTATCGCCATGTCACGTCAGAAACCGTCGATGCAGTGGTGGATATGTTTAGCGACATATTTATGGCTAGTGATGACAAGCCTTAACCGCCTACACTCACTAGCCGCCAACAATAAGAAAAGAAGCTCAATTGTCACTCTCAACATCGCTTACTAGGGCACCTCATTATTTAATGTTTGTAGCGGTCAAACAAGTACCGCATAACACCCAAAGATCTTTCAACTGACTGCTCTTTAGACAAAAAATCTGCTTTTCTAGCAAGGTAAAGTCGCCACCACATCGCACCATCGGCATTTTAAGACTAAACTTGTAGGTGTTTATTTTTCTCATACTGATAGCGAAATAAGAACATGTCGTACTTTAAAGCAACTATTAGTTAGATCTATTACCCCGTTGATAAAGATAATTCATTTTTCAAAAGACAAGCTGGCCGATCATTGGGCGAAACTTGAAGTTTTACTACTTCATAAGCCCCCAATAGGTCTGAATCTATTAAAAACGATTTGTGATACTCCGTCGGGATGTGAAATTGAAACTTTCATCGCGTGTGATGAGCAGGATAACTGGATTGGTAATGTCACGTTGTTTCATGCCATGCAAACGGGTTTAGTTGGTAATGTTTTCGTACAACAAACCTATAGAGGATCAGGTATCGGTGATAAGCTGATGGCCGCTGTCACTCAATTTGGAAAATCAGAAAAGCACAGTCACCATGTATTGTGGGTCAGCCCGAAAAAACGCCCAACAGCTTTTCAATTATATCTCAAACACGGCTATCAGAATGCCGGAGATAACGGCGTGATGGTTAAAGAATTTTTCCCTCGAACAAAGCTAGAGGAGGATAATTCACTCCAGTTAACAGCGTTAACATGGCGACATTACCCCCAGTTAAATCTCCTGACCAGTCAAGGTGCTTGTGGAATCCTCGCATCATTTATGCATTCTTGTTACGGTGTCGCTACCTTTGAAACAGAGTTTTATCTTGCAATGACATCTCAAGAGCAAGGATGGGCCATTGAAAATAATGGCGGAGAAGCGGTAGGCGCTATCTTTGTCGCCAAAAATCAATTGTGGAACCAGCAACGCGAAGCTGAGTACAACAACCCTCATTATCATTGGGATTTACTGTTGGATGAAGATTACTTGGACGAATGTGACGCTTTGCTAGCGACATTCCCTTTTGCATCAGGCTTATTTTCAACCTACACAATCACACCAAGTAAAAAGCAGGACATGTTACTCACGCGATTTTTATATAAGACAACGTTTAAAAGACACTTTTGTTGGCAGGGTAAAGATTATGATGTAGCCCTGCTAGAATACGATACACGACAGTGACCAACGTTATGACAATTTCTACCATCGATCTCAGTTATGAAAATCAACTGCTAAAACAAGCATTTTTTCAGCAATTTTCTGAACTATATGATAGCAACCAGTTGCAAGCCGGCCCAGTGTTAGATGAATGCGCAAAAGCTTTTGCTCGGGCCTGCGGCACCCAATTTGCCTCACTGACCGGTTCCGGCACCATGTCACTCCATGTGGCGGCGAAAGCTATTGGTATAGAACCAGGTGACGAAGTTGTGGTTCCTGCCAATACATTTGTTGCTACGGCTACAGCTCTCTATCACGCTGGCGCAAAAATTATTCTGGCAGATGTTGACCCAAATTCCTTTGTTATCACACGAGACACTGTAGAAAAAGTACTATCACCAGCAACGAAAGCAATAGTGGCCGTTCATCTTTACGGTAGAATCGTTGATGTTGACAGTTTGATGGCACTGGGACTACCGGTTATCGAAGATGCCGCGCACGCTTTTGGTGGTTTAATCGGAGATAAAAGCGTTGGCGAACTATCGGATATAGCAGCCTTCTCAACAGCACCAATAAAAAGCTTGGGTGCTCTTGGACATAGTGGCGTCATCACTTATAACCAGCCAGAATATCACAATTATATCGAAGCCTATATAAACAATGGGCAACGACAAAGACATATTGCTGAAGTCCCTGGGCATAACTTTCGCATGGATAACATTAACGCTTTGTTTTTGTCACTCAAACTGGCAGCCTGGCCAAATCTTGATAAACGCAGAAAAAGCGTAAAAGCAATTTATGATGATTATTTTGCTCAAGCGGATATTGCGGTACAACATCAATTGCCAGGTTCAATACCATCACTTTGGGTGTATGTTATCAAGTTGAATGCAGCATATAGGGATAGAGTGCTCGAAGAATTAAGAAAAAATGATATCAATTGCCTGGTTCAATACACGACGACCATCAACAATATGCCAGTGTGGCCAGAAATAGCAGCAAGCTCTGGGCAAGTCGATGTCGCCATAGCCGAACAATTATGTAAGCAAATTATTTCACTACCCGTTCACGCAGGTATTAGTGAAGAACAAGCACACTGGGTTGCAGAACAAGTAGTAAAAGCAGTTCATCAATATGGAACATAAATCATATATGGAGCCAACCGGAAAAATAGCCATCATTGGTGCTAATGGCAATATGGGTTTAAAACGCGTTATGGCACTACAGCACCTTTATGGCGTCGAGTTTTGTCAATCAAATCTAGTACTGTGTGATTTACAATTTGATCGGTGTAAACAGGTGGCGGCGCAATGCCAGTTTGAAAATAATTACCAAGCCATACTCAATGAGCCGCTAATTGAGTTCATTATACTATCCATACCAAATGGTAGCCAAAGAGACGACATATTATTACAGTGCTTAGCAGCCAAGAAACATGTATTAGTCGAAAAACCCCTGACTCTAAATCCGGCCGTTATTGACGATGCATTCGGTTTGGCATTACAACATGACATATTTCTAAAAACTGCTTTTAATCTGGATTACTTTCCCGGTGTACAGACAGTCATAAAAAACAGGAAAAAGCTGGGTAAGTTACGTTGCCTGAACACGATTTATGGCAATGGTGGTTTTAACCCACTCTTAGGTGCGCAAGAGTGGTTTAAAAATCCGGAATTAACTGCTGGTGTTGAGAATTTTATGGGTAGCCATATGGCATCATTACTTTGGATGTTTGCTGGCGATCGCGACATTGAGCATATCCATATAGAAAAACAACACAACTATTTTGATCACATTGCCGATACCGCCATTATCACTGTACGACTAGACAATTTTCTCTTTAACGCTACCATCAGTTGGTCACTCTGGAAAAACCGTTTCTTATTCAGTTTACTAGGCGATGACGGATTAGCTAATATTGATGGCTTTGTGAAGTATGTGAAGTATGGTCAACCTGGAGAAACTGTTTCTATTGTCGAGCGACAAGCGGGCATGCCGAAAGAAACTACTCACCTTTTCAACTACGACAATGTAGACCATCTCAGCACAAATGTTGAATTTACCGATCATGAAATTCATGATTGGATCGCAAGTTCAGCTAACGCAGTTGAACAATGTGAAAAAGAATACCAAAAAAATATTTTTATTCATCGTTGTGTAACAGCAAACACGGCGTCATTAACTTGAATTTATACTCCTAACATTAACTCAAACACGGACCAATATTTAAATATGAGTGAAATTAACTGGTTTGGCAAACTACCAACGCAAACAAGAGCCGATATTATAAAACAGCGCGCTATCATTAGCACAGAAGACAAAGCCAACATGCTGACTTATGGCAAAGACTACTTCGACAGTAACGTTCCCTGGGGATACGGCGGCTACCACTATGATGGTCGCTTCGAACCAGTGGTGCAGCAGATGATCGATCATTATAATATCGATAGTAATTCAAAAATACTAGAAGTAGGCTGCGCAAAAGGGTATTTACTGTATGAATTCTACAAGAAAGGTATTTCTGAGGTACATGGACTTGATATTAGCGACTATGCTATTTCCCATGTTCCCGATGAAATTAAAAACCGCTGTTATGTATGTTCGGCCCATGATTTAAGTAAATTCTCCGACAATTATTTTGACCTCGTCATATCTAAAGATGTATTGCACAACCTACCACCTGACTTATCAGATCAGGCAATTAGAGAAATGGCACGCGTCGGTAAAGGTCAAGGTGTTGTCCAACTTGGCGCATATAACACAGAAAACCAAAAGTTTTGCTTACAAGCATGGATCATAACCATAAAAACAGTACGCAGCTGTGATCAATGGCGACAAGCATTCACCGACAATGGCTACACCGGTGACTATTACTTCTTATGCCATGATTATGCGGTTGAAGACGACGATGCTCACTAGGTCTTTAAACTTGAAACTATTTAATAACAGATATCCGTAACAACATGCCATCTCACAACCTCCTATCATCCCCAACTGCCACAGCAAGGAGAGAAGAACAAAGCAACGGGTCATAAAATAACAAAAACTAACCAAAATACAGCTAACTTCCTAAGATAGCCGCTATCTCGCTCTAAATATATACAAATACGACTATTACCCTCCATGGTTCCCATTTTTTGTTTAAAAAAATTAGTTTGGCCATCTCATTAAAATAACAGAATGGGAACAATAACTAACCCAGACGTTTTAACCAAAAACAAACCAATCTAAACAAGGAAATAGTATCATGAAAAACTTCGTATCATTAGTTCTTTTAAGTAGCGCTTTAGTTTTCGCTTCTACCAGCGTCCAAGCCGCCAAAGTTTCTGGCAACGTAGACACTAAAGTAAAAGTTAAAAATGTTCAGCAAAAAGCTGTCGGTTTAGCTAACAAGAATGAAATGGCAGTTGGTTCTATCACTGGCAAATCTACCAACATCGGTGGCAATGTTAAAATCAAAGTTAAAGCTAAGAATATTAAGCAAAAAGCTGTTGGCTTAGCTAACAA
>JANQKJ010000187.1 GCA_028281205.1 Gammaproteobacteria bacterium | reverse complement strand
AGAAGAAAAAATACGCAAACAAAATATTCTACTAACCAGCGCCGCAGTTCCTTACAGTGTGATTATTACCAGTAAACTATTTGCTATTTTTTCCGTAGCCATAGTTTTTTCAACTTTAAATTTAATTTTCCCTATGACTATAAGTGGTATGGCCAATCTTGACTGGGGAAAGATACTCGCTTCTATCCTCGGGATACTTTTGTTCCAATTGAGTTTTGCTTCCTTTTGCCTGTGGATTGCAACGCTGACTCATAACATTATGTTTATTCTACTAAGCAGCCTGAGTGTATTACTTTTATCATTCATACTGTTCTTCTCTGCTACCTCGGAAGGAAGCACAAGTGAATTATTTTTATATATATCTGCATTCTCACATTTACTACCGCCACTGTCTGGCTTGATTCGCAGTACCGATATTATTTATTTTGTTTTGATTACTCTGCTGTTTACCAGCTTATCTATTATTTATTTGCGTTTTAAACGGGATTAAAAGTCTTGCCCAACTATAAACGTCAAATAAAAATAAACCTCTATGCCTGGTCATTATTATGTGTGGCAGTTGTAATTGCATTATTGTGGTTGAACAGTTTATTTGATTGGCAGTCTGACTGGACACTTGGATCACGCAATACCATAAGTGCTTCAAGTATTGAGTTACTTGAGCATATGCAAGAGCCGATTGAGTTAGTGGCTTTTTTTGATAGCAATAATCAAACACGTCTACAAGTTAGAAACTTTGTCAGCAAGTATCAGCGCTTTAAAAAAGATATTTCCTTGCGCTTCATCGATACTCAACTACCAACTGAAGAACTCAGTGCGCTTGGCTTTACTCAATTTGGCCAACTTAAAATTCAATACCAAGACAAATCTGTATTTATTAATCGCCTGAATGAACAAGAAATGACTAAGGCCTTATACCAAGCTGCACGCAAGCAAGACACCTGGGTAGCGGTAATTCAGGGTCATGGCGAACGTGACCCGCTAGATACTGGCAACAATGGCCTAAGCAAAGTAACTGGCGAACTGAATAAAACCGGTATTAAGGTGCAATCAATTAATTTGCTCACACAAGGTGTCATCCCGGACAATACTCAGGCATTGCTCATCGCAGGACCGCGCAATGCCTACTTGGGTGCAGAACTTAAACTCATCGAAGACTATATTGAGCAAGGTGGGAACTTACTGTGGTTACGCGACCCGGCCAAACAAAACTATTTCGCCAGTCTGGATAAATTATTAGGTATTGAGTCAGTGCCAGGGGTAATTATTGATGCGAATACTAAATTACGCATTTTACTAGGGATTAAACACGCCGCAGTTATTCCTGTCACTGAGTTCTACAAACATGACACTACCAGCCAGCTAGACACGCATTTACTATTCCCTTTTGCCTCAGCTATGGATGTTACCGCATCCAGTGATTGGCAAACAGCTGTGCTATTCAAATCCCTGGAGCGATCATGGTCAGAAGTTGGTGAGTTAAACACAGATAAGTTAAAATACGATGAGACTCTAGGCGATACACAAGGTCCGTTGGCCTTGGGAGTATCACTAAGCAGAGTTATGAGTGACAAAACGCAGCGCGTTGTTGTAATCGGTGATTCAGACTTTATGGCCAATGGCTATATTGGCTACGGTGCTAATTTTTCTCTCAGTCTAAACCTAATAAATTGGTTAACTGAAGACGACCAGCTAATAGCCATTACCCACCAACATGCGCCTGACCAGTCGATACAACTTGACGACGACGATGTTACATTTATTGCGCTAGTACTATTACTCATTGTACCTGGCTTACTTATTTGTACAGGCTTTGCCATTCGCTGGCTGAGGCACAGACACTAATAGATATGGAATATGGAATCATCTGCAATAACTAAAGGATCTGTTAACCAAGCGTTAAATCTGGATATTAGTTTCGATATTAATAATCGTCTGCATGACGCGTTCACGATACGCTATAGTGCTGCGCCAAAAGACAACATCCTGCATGATATTAGTAACGTGCCTACACCGTGCTTACAATCTTCGCAAGCGTTTGAGACGTGGCATGGTGTTGAGTGTACTTCAAGCACTATCAATCACTGGCAGTTATTTAACAATGACCAATACTTGCTTGCTTCAGTTCCGATCACACCTCTAGAACATTTACCCATAGACCAGGCAACTGAAAAAGCGTATTCAATGCTATTCAAACAACTGCAAGAATGCGGTTACCCTCATCTGATTCGCACTTGGAATTTTTTTCCTGATATTACTCAAGATGGTTATGCAGGGGCCAATAATTACCAATTATTTTGTAGCGGTCGGGCACGTGCATATGCACAATATAGTCTGACACCTCAACCTTACCCTGCTGCCACTGTCATTGGTACTCATGATGAAGGTTTATGTATTTATTTTATTGCGGCTAAAAGTGCCGGCATAGGTATTGAAAATACTAAACAGGTCAGTGCCTTTGAGTACCCTACATCTTACGGTGAAGACCCGCCTTTATTTTCACGCGCATTATTACACCGTAACCAGGATCAACAAATATTGTTCATCTCTGGAACTGCCAGCATCACCGGGCATATTACGCAATACGAGGGCGATGTTAATAAGCAAACTGAAGTATGCCTGGAAAACATTCAGCACCTACTCAGCACTGCAGTGCATGAACATCAGTTTGCAAATATTGCTTTATCTGAGTTTATTCAGTTTAAAGTTTATATAAAACATCCTGAGCATTTAGAAACAGTAAAGACTCACGTACAACATCAACTTGGTATGCATGCTCCAATTATCTATTTACAGGCAGATATGTGCCGTTCTGATTTACTAGTAGAAATTGAAGCGTTAGCAATCAGCCCATTAAGTTAACCGCTCATGCCAGAGCTCCCTGAAGTGGAAACAACCCGCTGTGGTATCGAACCTTATGTCACTGGGCATAAAGTAATCTCGGTCATCACGCGCACAAGAAAATTACGCTGGCCAATTCCTGCCAATATCAAGCAACAATTAACTCAACACACTTTTATATCTACTTCCAGACGCGCCAAGTATTTATTATTAAAAAATGATATTGGACACTTAATTATCCACTTAGGTATGTCAGGTAGTTTACGCATTTTAGATCACGCCACGCCTGCACAAAAACATGACCATGTTGATATTATTTTTAATAACCACCTACTGCGCTTTCGTGACCCAAGACGCTTCGGCGCCATGCTATGGACCAAACGAGACCCGCAGCAACATAAGCTACTTAAGTCACTTGGGCCAGAACCACTAAGCGAAGATTTCACTGCAGAGTATTTATATGAATGCGCACGTAAAAGAAAAATTGCAGTCAAAGAATTTATTATGAACTCACATATCGTTGTGGGCGTAGGTAATATTTATGCCACTGAAGCTCTATTTAATAGTAGGATTCACCCGGCACGCGCCGCAGGCAATATATCATTAGCACGTTATCAGCTACTTGTTGATGCCATTAAACAGATATTAACTAAAGCCATTAAAAGCGGCGGCACTACACTAAGAGACTTTACACAAGAAAATGGTAAACCCGGATATTTTA
>JANQKJ010000177.1 GCA_028281205.1 Gammaproteobacteria bacterium | reverse complement strand
AAACTTCCTTGCATTAATTCATCTAATTTGTACAAGGTAAGATTGATGCGGTGGTCAGTAACACGGCCTTGCGGAAAATTATATGTGCGGATTCTTTCCGAGCGGTCACCGCTACCCACTAGGCTCTTACGCGTCGCCGCTTGTTCCTCAAACTGTTTGGCTTGTTCAGCATCCAGCAGGCGTGCTTTAAGCAGTGACATAGCGCGCGCCTTATTTTTGTGTTGTGAGCGCTCGTCTTGGCATTCTACAACTACACCCGTCGGTAAATGCGTAATGCGAATTGCAGAGTCAGTTTTATTCACGTGTTGTCCACCGGCACCAGATGCCCTAAAGGTATCAATACGCAAGTCTGAAGGGTTAACGTCTATATCTTCAATCTCATCTGCTTCGGGCAAGATTGCAACCGTTGCCGCTGAGGTGTGTACACGTCCTTGTGACTCAGTTTCAGGGACGCGTTGTACTCGATGAGCGCCAGATTCAAACTTCAATAGTGAATACGCACCATGACCAATAATACGTGCAACAATTTCTTTATATCCGCCATGGTCTCCCTCGTTAGTATTAATGACTTCGATCTGCCAACGTTTTTGTTCGGCATAGCGTGAGTACATGCGAAATAAATCACCTGCAAAAATCGCTGCTTCATCACCGCCTGTACCAGCGCGTATTTCGATAAATACATTACTATTATCCAGAGGATCTTTGGGTAGTAATAATTTCTGCAAGTCCAGCTCAAGGGTTTCTTGTTGCTTCTGTAATTCAGTGATTTCTTGTTGTGCCATTTCTTGAACGCTTGCATCATTATCGCTGAGCATTTCTTTAGCCGCTTCCAAGTCTTCAACGTTTTGCGAGTATTTGCTAAACGTTTCCACTACAGGTTCAAGTTGAGCGTATTCCATGGAGTATTTACGAAATTGATTTTGATCTGAGATCACATCCGGGTCGGCAAGCAAACCGGCAATTTCCTGATGACGTTCTTGCAAGGATTCAAGCTTGGCAACAATTGAATCTTTCATAATTGAATGAGGTTAAAAATTATTATCTAAAGGTCGCGAGGCTAATCGCGCGGTAGACCAAGAATAGTTTTAGCGGCCTCGAGTAATTCTTGATGATTTTCTGCGCCTGCAGATTTTAATGCTTCGGTAGGGTTGTGCAATAGTTTGTTCATAAGTGAATTGCCAAGAAATTGTAGAACTTCTTCGGAAGACTTGCCTTGCTTGAGCATGCGATTGGCTTTTTCAATAGCTTCATTCTTATGCTGCTCGGCATGGTTTCGATAATTACGAATTACTTCAGTCACATCTTGCCCGCGTAACCATTGATAAAATTTTGTAACTTCATCATCAATAATAATTTCTGCTTCTTGAGCAGCGTCAATTCTGGATTGCATATTGTCCTGAATGACTTGCTTGAGGTCATCTACGCTATAGAGATATATATCTTGTAGCGTGGCGGCCTCAGGTTCGACATCACGCGGAATAGCAAGATCAATGACTAATATAGGTTTATGTTTACGTCGCTTTAAGCTGCGTTCTAATATGCCTTTACCTAATATGGGTAGTGTGCTGGAAGTGGCTGTGATCACAATATCGCTTTCAGGTAACACTTCACCAATGTAAGACAAGCTGACGCCAAAGCCATTGAACTTATTTGCCAGTTTTTGTGCGCGTGTAATGTTTCTGTTAGCAATCGTAATGCGATTGGCGCCAACTGCGCTAAGGTGTTGTGCTGCAAGTTCAACAGTTTCTCCGGCGCCAATAAATAAGGCATTGCGTTTGGACAGGTCGCCAAATATTTGCTTGGCTAATGAGACTGCGGTTGACGCAACAGAAACAGGGTTAGTGCCAATTGAAGTGTGGGTGCGGACTTTTTTGGCAACGTTAAATGAATGCTGGAATAATTGATTAAGATGTTTGCCCAATGTGCCGGCACTGACTGCATGCTGATAAGCCTGTTTGAGTTGGCCTAATATTTGTGGTTCACCCAACACCAGAGAATCTAAACCGCTAGCTACACGAAACATATGTTTGGCTGTTTCATGATCACTATGGTTGTATAAGTATGGTTGATTATGATCGATCTTAAACTGGTGGAATTTACTTAACCATTGTACCGTCGCAATTTTACCTTCCTCAAATGAGTCGACTTCACAATACATTTCTGTGCGGTTGCAGGTTGAAACGATGGCAGCTTCTTCGATAGAAGGAGTTTCAATTAGAGTGCCCAGC
>JANQKJ010000096.1 GCA_028281205.1 Gammaproteobacteria bacterium | reverse complement strand
CGACTTGGTAAAGTAACATTTTCTAAAATAGATAAATAAGGTATTAAGTTAAATTGCTGGAAGATAATACCAAAATGGTCTGCTCTGAATTGGTCGCGCTTAGACTGGTTTTTAGAATTTAAATTGTGGCCAAGGATAGTTATATTTCCTGAGTTAGGTGAGAGCACACCAGTTAAAATATTTAATAAAGTAGATTTCCCGCTGCCGCTATCGCCTTGAATAAATAGCGTTTCTCCGCAATTTACAGATAAACTATCTATGGATAGAAGCGGATCACGTGTTGGCGACCATCTGAAGGATAGATTAGTTAATTCAATACAAGCTGACTCACCGCTCATTAGTCAATAATGATAATTTATTAGGGGTAATAATGTTAATGGGTAGCGCAAAAGGCTGATAGCATAATAGCGAATTTAACGAAGCCTTCCCACATGTTATCTAGCACATTTCGCACATGTACCGTGTATTTCTATTGTTGTTTGGTTGGGTATGAAGCCTTGTTTTTTGCTCGCTTCAAGTAATGACCTATCAAGCTTTGGTTCACATACTTCTTTTACTTCAGCGCATTGGTCGCAAATAAAGAATTTACTGTCCATCTCATCGTGATTAACTTCACAGCCAACGTATGCATTATGGCTTGCAATTTTATGTATCAAATGATTTTTCAGTAAAAAATCAAGTGCTCGATAAACAGTAGGGGGTTTTTCTATATGCTCATCTGAACTGAGTTGATTGAGTAGATCATAAGCCTTGATAGGTTTATGGCTCTGCCAAATGAGTTCCAGTACTTTGCGACGTGTAGGTGTTAAGCGGAGGGATTTTTCAGCACACACTCTTTCAGCTTTTTCGAGAGCATTTTTTATACACTGGTTGTGGCGATGTCGTTCTCTCATAATTGGTGATAAACTGTTATAATATAACATTCTATACGCGATACTAATGACCAGCAACTATAATTAGCTAGGTTAATTTGTGGATTGATGTTAGCTCGCTCCTAAATTTATGCAGTGGCCTAAAGCCTAACATGAATCTACTGTTAATCGATGCTGCAGTTAATTGTTGAGAAATAGTTTTGATTTAATGAATATCAAATATAGCAGCGAGAATCACAAAACCATATAGCAAAATAACACCTACAATTACGGTTTGAATTATCTGTTTGATGGCAGTGTTATATTCATTTTCGGTCATAGTATGCTCCTAACAAAATAGCGATAATTGCTTTATTGTTTTTTATGTAAAGGAATGTTATCACATTCAATGAATCTATTGAATGTTTGTATGAACTATGGCACAGCTTTCACTCAAAAAGGATTTATTTGCCCAATTAGCGGTCATTGCTAAGTCCTTAAGTAACGCTAACCGATTGGAATTAATAGACTTTTTAGCCCAGGGTGAGAGAAGCGTAGATGAGCTTGCGCATGTCTCTGGCTTATCCGTTGCCAACACCTCGCAACATCTTCAGGATTTGAGACGCTCTGGATTGGTTAAAAATCGTTCAGCAGGTAAAAAAGTATTCTACAGTTTGAGCGACTATAAAGTAGTTGAATTAGTTGGGTTAATGCGTAGCTTGGCTGAGGATAATCTGGCTGAGATACAGATACTCATAAATAATTATTTAGCGTCTAAAGATGACCTTGAACCTTTGCAGCGTGATGAGCTATTGCAACGTGTTCAGTCGGGTGAAGCGATCGTTGTTGATGTAAGGCCTGATACAGAATATCAGGCAGGGCATGTGCCCAATGCAATTAATATCCCATTCTCAAAATTAGAGCATGAACTGAAGAGCCTTCCTAAAGATAAGGAAATTATTGCTTATTGTCGTGGACCCTACTGTTTATTATCTTTTGATGCAGTCGTGCAGTTAAGAGAACAAGGCTTTAAAGCCAGGCGCCTATATGAAGGTTTCCCGGAATGGAAACTAAGTGGACTACCTATTGAACAAGGACTTTAAATACTTGGTTTAAAGACCAACATGGATTAGATGATGCAAGCAAAGGAATTCATGAATAGGGCTAAGGATAGCTTATTACAACACGAACTATTTTCAGATCCATTCATTCAAAAATTTTCCACTTTAGATAAGTTTGAGTTGGCAGCAGCGAGAAGATTTGCTGAGCTTTATTATCCACACATACTTCGAACCCGTTTGTACCAGGCGAGCGCCTTAGGTATCTGTCCCGATGAGAATATTCAATTTGTACTGTCTGATATTCTGCATGATGAATATGGTTTGGGAGAGATCAAGCATTCACATATGCAACAGTATAGAAACTTTATGACTGCGCTTGGATTATCAATAAAAGCGGCATCAGAATATAAACTGATTCCGGAATTAAAATTATATATAAGTACTATGGAACAGCTAACAAGAAATGGTGATTGGTTGGAGGCTGTTGCTGCAGTCGGTGTTGCCAGTGAATGGCCAATACCTAGGTACTATAGCTTGTTGCTTGAGGGCTTGAGAAATATTCCTGGAATTGAGGAACAGCATCTAGAGCTGTTTTCAGGGCATGTCGAGCTGGATCTAGAGCATTCACGGCTTATTGAGCAGGCACTGTTACCGTACTTGAATGATGAACAAAATCAGGCACGCTTTACACGCGGTATAGAAATAAATATGAATGCTAGACGTACTTTGCACCAAGGCTTATATAGAGAAATATTTGCCTAGTTATTATCGTCTGATATTAATCCGATCTGATTACGGCCTTTTCTTTTAGCCTTGTACATCGCTTTATCAGCGTAAGCGATAAACTGTGAAACGCATTGAATATCGTTATCAGGAAAATTTGATACGCCAATACTTAGGGTTGTATTAATTTTATCGTTTCCAACCGTGAATCGCATAGCTTCAACTTTGTTGCGTACTTGTTCTGCTAACTGTAATCCTCGTAATGAACTAATATTGGGGCATACGATTGCAAATTCATCACCACCATAGCGACAAACAATATCTGCTGACCGGACGGTTTGAATTAATTTGTCTGCAATATGTTTCAGAATTTTATCACCGACTTGATGTCCATAAGTGTCATTAATAGTTTTGAAATTATCTACATCAATCATAAATAAGCAGACGGAACTAAAGTCTCTTTTGGCGGCAATAAAAGCACTATTTAAAAAATGTGCAAATGCTTTACGATTATAGGCTTTGGTAAGAACGTCTTTTGATAATTGCTCTTCTACGTAATCTTTATATTCAGTGTCAAGCTGATTGTTGAGTGAAAACTTTAATACTGTCGAGACACCAATTGAAATTTGATCACCATTTTTAATTTCAATTTTGCCTGTTAATTTGGTTCCATTAATATAAGTGCCATTAGCGCTATTCAAGTCTTCAACAATCACCGATGATCCATCAAAATGCATACTGATATGATTTCTAGAAATACCTGTGTCTACAACTTGGATATTTGCATCAGGTGCGCGTCCGAGTGTGATGCCGGTATGTGGCTCAAGTTGAAATGATAAACCTGTTCTTGGGCCAGATATGGCGGTCACAGACACAGTAATATTGGAGCGACACTGCTTTTTAAGTAACCCGTCAGACGGGCGTGTCACTACTGTATCATCTGACAATAGTTTTAGAATTTGACTGGTATCTTCCACTTCTGAATGCTTTATGTTTACTAGTCAGAGACTATCCATAAATCTCGCTTTTGGTTCTACTAAATCTTCCACATAGCCAAAAAAATCCTTACATAGAAAATAAAAATTCTTTCAGAACTGTTAGCTAGCGCACACTTAAAGGTTGATTAGGTTCTTGAATGGTTAATCTAAGCAGACATTCGGGTGTCTAGATTTTAGTTGTCAACGGTGTGACTTTTATAGCCAGTGTTCACACTTTTTAACTAACTCAATCTGGTTTTTAGCATTTAAGCGATTTCTTGCGTTACGAAATTGATTTTCGATTGTGCGGGTAGATTTATTTAGCTGGTTAGCAATTTGTTTATAGGTTAGGCCCTTGGCTGCAAGCCGTATTGCGATAAGCTCAGATTCGGTGGGTTTGGAAAACATGCTATGCAATTTTGGATTAAACCAATAATTGCTAATACCAGCTAATGGCCCCAGGAATTTGGAACAAAAATCATGCATGTAGTCAATTTCATCTTGCGTCCAATCATGAAATTGTTTTGTATGATCAATACATGCAATTCCAATAGGATTGTTGTTCCAGGATAATTTATGCAACAACATAGATTTGCAACTAGCTGATAGAAATGTTTGCTTTAGCTCGTCGAGCAGTTCACTCTCAATTACATTGTTAATGACTACCGAGTTTGAGTTTTCCCATATGCCTTGCATAGCGCTATGTTGATTGGGTATTTCCAATCCGGTAATTGATGGAGGATTAGTAGTAGCATTTCTAAACTCTGTGATTGGTGTGTAGTGTTGATGGTTAGGTGTTGCAAAGCCTGCATCAGCGCGACACACGTTAAGCTCGTCGACTAAAAATTGTAAGCCAATTTGGACCAATGACTTTGGATTATCAATCACAATAATCATATGGGCTGCACAATTTAACATGCGGCTGTCGCATGATTTATTGGGTTCTAGGTATTGCTTTCTTAGTGATTGCGTCGAAGGAAAGTGTTCGTTCAAGTTTATCTGTGTTTGTTAAGTAATCGGTTTAGGGGTTATTTGCCATATACGTTGGCAAAAGACCTGCCTAATATAACCTAAAACTTAATCAGGAGATAAACATTATGGCAATGAAACATTTTGACAAAGCGCAAGCACAACCAATAAATTCGCTTAATATAGAAGGTATTAATGCCTATTTACAGGATACTGTTGCGTCTAATAATGATACTGCCCCTATTGCTGGGGGATTTTTCAAAATGGAAGCGGGAAACCCGCTTGAGTACACTTATTCTTATGACGAGTGCAAGATAATGTTAGAAGGTGAAATGACTATTACTGAAAAAGACGGTGCTACAGTCGAGATGAAACCAGGCGATGTAATTTATTTTGATAGTGGAACTACTGTCACATTCTCATCTAAATCGTCCGGTACTGCATTTTATGTTGGGCAGCGTAAATTTGGTGTTTTATGAGTTAGTAGATTGTATAGCGCTTCTTAAGTTGAGAGATTTTATGAAATAAAACCGTTAAAAGTTTTTTGCCAACTAGCAGATAATTCTTTGCATTCAAGTATTGATAGAATATCAGTCTGGTCTTTGTTTGCTGAATACATGAGCTGATTGGCGCGCTGAATTGACCAGTCTGGATTTGTTCTTTCGATTAGTTTGAATTTGTTTTTGCTTTCGACCTGACCTTCTTGTAACACGCGAAAATACCAGCCGGTTTTACTCGTATTTTGAACCCAAAAAGGTAGCTTGGCTTGATTGAATTTTCGTGCCAGCTTCCAGCAGGGTTGACGTGGTTGAGAAATTTGTACAATTACATTGCCAACTTCATACGTATCGCCAATACAGACCTCATTCTCCAGTAAACCTGAAGTAGTAAAATTTTCCCCAAATGCTCCATTACATGGTGATGGTAGTTGAATGCGTCTACGTAAGGGGAAACGAGCACGTTGATTCCAATATTGATAATGTTCTATTGGGTAGACGTTGACCGCTTTATCTATGCCTCCATGTACAGTTAGGTCGGCTTGCTTGTCTCCGTCAAGGTTATACTTACTTAAGGATACGGCACCTATTACTGGTTGCTTAAAGATTGCACTTGTCCAATCTGCTGCGATAGTTTTTGGTTTGCCTACTTGAATGCTTTCTATACGCATGGTGCAATCATTATTAGTTAAATATGCATTGTAATCGACCAATGTCACAAGCAAAAGACATGGAGAAAACACATGAGCTGGTGGGGTAAATTAGCCGGGGGTGGTATCGGCCTATTATTAGGCGGACCACTTGGAGGTATGTTGGGTGCGGTGCTTGGACATCAGGTCGACAAGGCTAAAAAATTAAAAATGGGTTTCGACCCGAACTCTCAAGAAAGAGCGCAAGCGGCATTTTTTACGGCAACTTTTTCAGTCATGGGGCATATAGCGAAGGCTGATGGACAAGTAACTCAACAAGAAATTCAGGTAGCTGAGGGGATTTTTAGTCACATGAATTTCCAGCCTGAGCAGAGGCAAGCGGCGATTGAGTTGTTTAATAAAGGCAAACAGGATGATTTTAATTTGCAGGAAGTACTGGCTCAATTTAAGCAAGAGTGTGGACGTAAAATTACTTTGATTCAAATGTTCATGCAGATTCAACTGCAGGCAGTCTATGCGGATGGCAGCAAGCATGCACAGGAAGATCGTATTTTGAAAGAAATATGTGCTGCACTGGGCTACCCAGTATCGATGCTGTCTCAATTAGAGGCAATGTTATTTTCACAACAACAAAGCCAGTCAGGTTATGCGCACCAGACTCCTACACGCAATGACATTAAAAATGCCTATTCAATTTTGGGGCTCGAAGAAGGTGCCAGTGAGGCTGAGATAAAGAAAGCTTACCGGCGTTTAATGAGTCAGCATCACCCAGATAAGCTTATTTCCAAAGGTTTGCCAGAAGAAATGATTCAGATCGCGACAGACAAGTCGCAGCAAATTCAAAAGGCTTATGAATTGATTAAGAAAACCACTAAAGCCTAGAATTTAATGCAATGAACCTTGTAATTCACTTGGAGTGAACTCAGGGATAGGGTTTTTTTGAATAAGTTCTAAAACAAGTTGTAATGCAAAATCCATTTGCTCCAGGTCTGTTCGGTCAGCTTCCTGGCATTGGGCAAGTGAGGCTTCATAAGAAACTTGAGAGACAACCGATAGCGCATAGTCTCTTTCTCGTTCACTGGAACAGGTTTCAAAGTTACGCAAAGCACTGAATACTCGGTTGGTTAGTTCGCGATACTCTTCAATATTCATTTCTGCCTCCCTGCATTTCTGACATGCAGCTAAGCCTAATGTTTCAAATATCATCTTTCAATTACATGCAGCCTAACTTTACTACCGTCCATAAAATAAATGTGCGCAAGTGTTAACTTGCGCACATTTATTTGTTGGTATTAAAGAGGGTTATTTTATGTATGCTGAAGCGGGCTGAATGGATTGAGGAAATGGCTATCTTCAGCCGCAAACTTAACTCCTGGGAATTTATGTTCCATGATGTAATGGATACGTTTTTCATGCTTTTTAGGACAGTAGATTAAGACTACATACTTGCCTGCTGCAAGGTCATCTTCAAATTCAGCAAGTTTCTTATTTTTACTTGAGATGCCAATAAGACCGCCTTCCCATAAACCAAAAAAGGTTATTAACGCGACTATAAAGAAGTAGATAATACCGGGCAGCTCGAAACCTAAAGGCTTAAGGAATATAAGTAAGCCCACAGCAATTAGACCAATAGCTAAACCTATCAAGCCACCGATTAAACCATCTCTAACCAAGTCTAAGGTTTCTAAATAATTGCTTGAATGTAGGCGTCGTTTCTTAAGCCCTGACTCATCATTGGAAACGATATGAATAAACCAATTTTTTACACCTGAACGTTCTAACTCATGTGAGATGTTATCTACACTAGTTAAGCTAGGGGCAAGATAATACATTGTTTTCATTTTCACTCTCCTGTTATTAACAAGTTAATGATTAAGCTGATTTGATATTGTTATTTTTTCAGCTAGTAAGTATTTTTTACTCTTGAAATAGCTTTGTATCAAGTCACTCAAGTTATATGTATGATGCAGTGTAAGTAGCTATTATTTGTGTTTAATGTATTGAATATATTGATAAAAGTGCAGGCAAGTAGAGCATTTAACATGTAGAACTATTAATTTGTCTTATAAGTCAGAATAATTATTTGAATCAAGAGGTGAATTAATCGGTTGTCATGTTACTTTCGTTTTTAAGCTCAGGAGTTCTCCATAGCAACGTGGTTAATACTAGACCGAGCAAAAAAATAGATATTCTTAACCAGGTAATAGATAAAAAATAAATCGAAATACTCAGGGTGAGCCAGATAAAAATAATTGCACGTATTTTTACATGGCGGGGCATACCTTGCTTGCCTTGATAGTTTTTAATCAAAGGGCCAAAAAAATTATGGTTCAATAGCCATTGATGAAAGCGTGGTGAAGACTTGGCAAAACATCCGCCGGCGAGAAGTATAAAGGGTGTGGTGGGTAATAAGGGAAGCACAATACCTATCACACCCAGTCCAACTGAGAGCCACCCTGACATGATTAGAAAATAGCGTGTGGCCTTGCTTTGCATGAAGGTAGTTAACTTGATAGCTTAGTTATTATTAAATGGACGTATATCATAGCTTGTTTATGTGTCTCAAGCGGTGTCTATTTGAAGTTAAACAATAATTAAATAAACTGCTTAGCTTTTAAGTGCTTTGGTTTAATATTAATAATGGCTAATGTGGCCGTATGGCTGTGATAGTAGAGGAATAGCCACAGGTCGGGATATTCTTTATTCGGTTAATTCTGATAATTGTCATTATCTGCAGAGCCTATTCATCATGTTTAGTGCTTAATAAAATTCTTTACTGAGTATGGGTTATAATCTTGTTGTATTGAGGAAGTAGGATTTTCCATTGCAGTGTATTGTCAATGAATCATCTCTGAATATACGTTTTAATTTTGCTAGCAATAAAATTTCGCTTTCATAAAAATAATAATTGAGTGCCTCATTATAGATAATAAAAATGGCACATTAGGAGAGTTTCTGTGGGAATTTTTGCATATATTTTCTTGGGCTTAATCGTTGGTGCATTAGCTAAATGGATTATGCCAGGGAAGGATCCAGGGGGAATTTTTGTCACTATAGTATTGGGTATAGCCGGTGCAATGATCGGTGGGTTCCTAGGTAATCAATTGGGCATTGGTGATGTCACTGGATTTAATTTAGTCAGTATAGGGCTAGCTACAGGTGGCGCTATTATATTGCTAGTGATTTATCGAGTCGTTACGAAGTAGTATCAGCAAAATTTTTTACTGGAATATACTTTTCATGTGATGAGTATCACATATTTAAAGGATCGATACTTCAGCTTTGGTAAATATGGCAGTTAAGCATAGTTGAGACTTAATACATAAGGGCTTGGCTATGTCAGACACAATAATGCAGGCAGGCATTCAAGGTGTGCAGGGTGGACTTGATCAGTTTGGTCGGGCATCCAGCCAGATTGCTTCATCATTTGCCAGTTCTGCAACTAACAGCAATCAGTCACTTGTTGATAGTCTAGTCGAGATTAAACAGGCACAGCGTAGTGTTGAAGTGTCGGCAAAAGTTATTTCTGTTTCTGATTCATTAATTGGCTCTTTACTTGATGAACTAGCCTGATCAGTTCCTTATTCTGCATTTGCTTGGATAATGATTGTGTGTTGCTCCAAACCACCTTTTTGAGTAAATGCTTCTTCTGGCATTGGATTCTGATGCGCAAGTTTAAAGTCGTCACTGCCCACCCATTGTTTGAACGCCATTTCATCTTCCCACTCCGTGTAGACAACATAAGGGGCATCACTCGTTTGTGGTTTCAGGATCTGCATGCGCTTAAAGCCGGCTTGTTTGTCTATCTGTCCAGCACGTTGTTGAAAGCGCTTTTCAAATTCTTGCTGCCAGTCTGGATGAACAAATACTCGATTAGTAACTACATGCATAACAGGATAATCCTCAGTTAAATTAATGACTTAGAATAAAGATATGTAAATGTGATTGTGTCTTATATGTGATTTACTTGCAAATGAGTGAGTGCTCACTTACAATCTGCTCACTATGAGCACACGCGATAAAATCATCACTGCAGCGGTAGATTTATTTATTAAGCAGGGTATTGCAGGTACCACAACGAGAGAAATTGCAGCATCCGCTTCAGTCGCTGAAGGTTCGATCTACCGTTACTTCCCAAGCAAAGACGAATTGGCCTGGCAAGTATTTGATGACTATCACCAGACACTAGCAAAAAGGCTTCAGCAATCAGTAATAAATGAACAACAGCTGATGGATAAGATTGCTGCTTTAGTGCATTGTTTTTTATCTATGGCAGATGAAGACTGGTTAATGTTCAGGTATTACTTAACTTCCCAGCATACACATATGCAAAAAGTTGATAACACGACTCTGACGCCGTACAAAGTCGTGCAACAAGTATTACAAGAGCTGATAAAGTCAAATACGATTAAAAGCAATGACGTAAATTTATTGTGCGAAATGGTGATGGGTGCAGTGCATCAAATAGGCATTAATAAAATCTACGGAAGAATCCATGGCGATTTATTACCACATAAACAATTAATAACACAGACGATATTTCAAATGTTAAATGCTAACGAGTGTGAAAAATGAAAAGTATTTTTGCACTGTTTACAACTAAACGTTTTGCACCTTTATTCTGTGTACAATTTCTAGGTGCGTTTAGTGACAATGTTTTCAAGTCAGCTCTGCTGATACTGATTACATATGAGTTTGCACAACAGATTGGAATAGAGGCATCTATATTAAATATGGCAGCTGCCGGATTGTTTATTTTGCCATTCTTCCTTTTCTCCGCATTTGGTGGCCTGCTTGCAGATAGGTATGCAAAACATAGATTAATTAGATATATAAAAGCACTTGAGTTTTCCGTACTTGCGTTAGCTTGTTATGCACTGATTAATAGTCACGTTATTTTATTATTTATTTGTCTGTGTTTGACAGGGTTGCAATCAGCATTGTTTGGACCATCAAAATATGGAATTTTGCCTGAACTGCTAGAAGAAATAGAACTGCTTTCAGGTAATGCCTTAATGGGGGCGGGGACATTTTTGTCTATTTTGTTAGGTACTATCATAGGTGGTTTATTGATTCTTGGTGATTATGGTGCGGTTACTATTTCAATTATCTTATTAACCACAGCATCATTGGGTTGGTTTAGTAGTTTTTTGATCCCTAGACTTACAAGTGCTAATCCGAGCTTGAAGTTGAATGCCAATATATTCAGGCAGACATATGAAATATATAAGTTAGGCATAAAGCATTGGGAAATCAGACGGGTAATATTTGCAATATCGTGGTTTTGGTTTTTAGGTTACGTTATTCAATCGCAGCTTAATCCGTTGGCGGCAAATGTGTTGCGTGCTGATGAGCAGGTAGCGGTTTTGTTGCTAGTAATGTTTACTATTGGCATTGGTGTTGGGTCATTGCTATGTGGAAAAACCATGGCGGGTGAGATAAGTGCGCGACTAGTTCCGTTTGCGGCGCTGGCAATGTCAATTCTCAGCTTGGATTTATATTTTTCATTAAACGCTATTAGTAGTGTAAATGAAAGTAATGGTTTAAAAACTGTTTCAGTGTTCATATCTGAAGCACAACACTGGCGAGTGTTAATAGATATGTTGCTGTTATCAGTAGCGGCTGGTTTTTATATTGTACCGTTATATACGCTGTTGCAGAGACGGGTTGAAGATAAGCTGCGTTCACGCACAGTAGCAGCTAATAATATTTCTAATGCTATGTTTATGGTGTTGGCATCAATATTAGTGATTGCGGTATTGATGGCAGGTTTTGAAATACCAGATTTATTCTGGATGCTGGCAATTCTTAATTTTTTTGTGGCGATATATATTATGAAGATAATACCTAAACAATCGTTAAAAACTCTTGGCAGAGTACTATTTAAATTATTATACAGAGTTGAGGTTAAGGGTTTGGAGAATTACCCGCAAGATAATACTCCTCATGTGATAGTCGCTAATCATGCATCACTATTGGATGGGCCGCTACTAATGAGCTACATGCCAGAGATGCCAGTATTTGCAATTAATACTGATGTGAATAAAAAATGGTGGGCGAAAGTATTTACCCAGTTTTTCGAAATGTATCCATTAGATCCCACACAACCTATGGCTGTGAAGGGCTTGGTGAAGATGCTGCGTAGTGGGCGTAAGGTTGTAATTTTCCCTGAAGGGCGCATTACCAGCAATGGTAGCTTAATGAAAATTTATGAGGGCTCAGGGAAGATCGCTGAGCTAGGTCACGCTAAGTTATTACCGGTACGGATTGATGGCGCTCAGTACACAGGGTTTGGTCGTTTAAAGGAATTAGTTAAATTAAAACTATTTCCTAAAATTACAATTACTATATGCCCGCCAGTAGCATTGGATGTACCTAAACAGATTCGTGGTGGAGCACGTAAACTTGCATTAAGGCGTAAGGTTTACGATGTCATGACGGATATGGTTTACAGAACTAGTGAAACTAATGGAACTTTATATACAACATTGTGCAAGTCACAAACAATATTTGGCCCTAAGCATGAAGTCTTAGAAGATATAGAGCGTAAACCTATTACTCTTGGCAGAGTACTTCTGGGAAGTGTGGTATTAGGGAGGCGTCTATCGCATTATATTTCTCGCCAAGAAAATGTTGGCATGTTGTTGCCTAATGCAATTGCCACAGGTGTAACTTTTTATGCTTTGCAGGGTTTGGGTGTGGTGCCTGCGATGTTGAATTTTACTGTAGGGAAAAACAGCCTATTATCAGCGATAGACACTGCGCAAATAAAAACGGTTATTACTTCTCATAGATTTATTCAGCTTGGTCAATTAGAGGCGCTTGAAGAAGCACTGACAGGAAAAGTTAATATTGTTTATCTAGAGGATATTAAAGAACAAATAAGTCTGTTAGATAAACTGATGGGGTTGTGGGTAGTAAAAACAAAAATAGGCTTATTGAAGCATCAAAATAAAAATCAGGATCCAGCCGTCATTTTGTTTACCTCTGGTTCGGAAGGTTCGCCTAAAGGTGTTGTTCTTAGTCATAAAAATCTACTTTCGAATCAAGCACAAGTTAAAGCGTGTTTGGATTTCTCTTCTAAAGATAAATTCTTTAACGCGCTGCCGGTATTTCATTCCTTTGGTTTGGGAGTGGGCCTAGCGTTGCCTATCTCTAGTGGGATTAAGACATTTTTATACCCATCACCGTTACACTATAAAGTAGTCCCAGAATTAGTATACGACACAAAAGCAACAGTAGTGTTTGGTACCGACACATTTCTTAGTGGTTATGCGACGCATGCAGACCCTGAAGATTTTCAACATACACGCTATGTAATAGCCGGTGCGGAAAAGCTAAAAGCATCAACTAGAGATAAATGGGTACAAAAGTTTGGAGTAAGAATATTTGAGGGTTATGGTGTGACAGAAACATCACCCGCACTAAGTATTAATAATTATAGCCATTGTAAATTTGGCACTGTAGGAAGATTGTTTCCAGGTATAGAGGCAAAACTAGAAGCAATTCCGGGTATTGATCAAGGAGGTAGATTATGGGTGAAAGGAAACAATATTATGTTGGGGTACTTGCGCGCAGAAAACCCCGGTGTGCTTGAGCCTGTCAACGATGGTTGGCATGATACTGGCGATATTGTTGATATTGATAATGAGGGTTTCATCACTATTTTAGGGCGTGCAAAACGATTTGCTAAAATAGGCGGGGAAATGGTGTCGCTTACTCAAGTTGAAGGATGGATATCAGCGTTATGGCCTGAGCAACAGCATTGTGTTTGTGCTGTTTCAGATGAGCGGAAAGGTGAAAAATTGATACTCATCAGTACCAATGTGCATGCTGATAGGAAAACATTACAACAATATATAGCATCACAAGGTGGTGCGGAAATGATGGTGCCAAAATCAATTATAACTGTTAAAGAAATGCCAGTATTAGGCACAGGTAAGCTGGATTATAATGCGGCACAACAGATTGCTGAACGAGAAAGCTTGGCTTAGTATGGCTCGTTTCTGCAATAACTAGACAGAGATAATCATAGGTGGTTGAAATGAAAAGAATAGCGGTAGTTTTATTTTCAGTAATATTGCTAACTGGTTTATTAACAGCTTGTAATAGTAATCCAAGCAAGAATGCTGAGTCGTTAAAAACAAATGCAAAAGCCTATGGGAAATTGATCCGCTGGAAAGCCTATGAAGATGCCAGTAAATATATCAAACTAAGAGATGGTGGTACGGTTGCAATTAATTCTGAATTGCTGAACGAAATCAGAGTGACTAAGTATGAAGTTAATTCAATGGTATTAAATGAAAGTAATGATGAAGCTGTCGTCATAGCTGAAATTTCTTATTACCATGAGCGAGTCAATAATGTGCATAACATTCGCGAGCAGCAAATCTGGTGGAAAGATGAAAATACCGGGGCATGGTACCTTGACGGACAACTACCGCCATTTGTTAGGTAGTTCTGTGTTTCCAGCGTTTGTGTGTCCACAGCCATGCGGCAGGATTTTCTAAAATAATTTTCTCCACACACTGAATATATTTGCGCGTTAGTTGTTCTCCTTCAAGCTCGCTTGGCCGAAGACTTATTTCCTCTGCGTAAGCTTGATAGTAACCTCTTCTAACTTGCCTGATGCCAATGAAGTATGTTGGGAGTTTGGTGAGCTTAATAATGCGTTCACTACCTAAAAAAAAGCGTGTTGATTGATTAAGGAAATCGACCTCTAAGACTTGATCGCGTGAGCGTGGTTCTAAGTCAGCCAACATTGCAATAGAGCGTTTGACATGTTTTCTCAAGATGACATCTTTAGCCAGTTTTTTATAAGGAATCGGCGTGCCTTGATGACGCGAGCGCGCGGCAAATATAAACTGGTCTAAATGATTAGAGTGAATTGGTTTGTAGACAGGATCAATTATGCAACCAAATTTAAGGTGTAGTGCAAATGCGACCCAATCGATTGGTGCGGTGTGAGCAGTAAGCAGGAATACTGACTTGCCGTTATTGAATAACTTTTCAAGGCCAGCAAAATTTTTAAGATCAACACGTGCATTGACTTCTTGGTCGGTAATAGTTTTTGTTTTTAATTCCTCCAGAAAGGAATCTGTCAAATGAAGGTAGGCAGACTTTTGTATCTGTATTATTTCTTTTACTGACTTGTCAGGAAATGAACGGTGAAGATTCTGATAGCTAATGCTACGTCGATAACGAGCTATGTAGTAAAGCAAAAATGCTGCCATATCAGACAGTAAATAAAGTGCCTGGAAAGGCAATTTAGCAACAGCTTGGTAAATCATTATTTAGTTACGGAGGCATTCAAAGGTTCCATCCAGCCATGTTGCTTGTGTGCAAAGGCAACAAAAGAAGGGTTAAGTAATGATTCTTTATTATAGGATAGGGACTTCATGTCCAATGTTGTTAGGTGTCCACCGGCTTGGACGATAATGGACTGTGCAGCTGCGGTATCCCATTCCCATGTAGGACCAAATCTAGGGTAAATATCTGCACTGCCATCAGCAATCAGGCAAGATTTAATTGAGCTGCCTCTAGCTATTAGTTGATGCTCTCCTACAGCATCTAGAAAGCGTTGCATGGATCTGCCTGAATGAGAACGACTACTACATATACGTGGGATTGACTGCAGTTGTGCAGCTACACTAATCTTAGTGGGTGCACCAGATTGATCCTGACGGTAGGCATGGTCATCTATTCTTGCATAGTACAGTTGATCGGCGATAGGTAAATAAATAGTGCCTAATATCGGTTGTTGTTTGTGTACTAGTGCAATATTAACAGTGAAATCAGGACGATTTTTTACAAATTCACGAGTTCCATCTAGCGGATCAATTAACCAGAAAGTATCCCAGTGTTGGCGCTCTTGGTAGCTTGTATTTTCGGATTCTTCAGATATTCTTGGGATATCTGGTGTAATGCTGCGTAGCTGTTGTTCAATATAATCATTCGCTACGATATCAGCAGTAGTGACTGGTGATTTGTCATTTTTCAGCTCCACTTCGTAGGATGAATTAAAGTATTTGCGTATCATTCTGCCGGCCTCATAAGCAACTTGATTAATCTCAAGGCTTAGATTTTTTAATTCTTTATTGGCAAGCATGTTTATTAAATAAAATTGATAGATTTTAGTTACACTTAATAAAATTAGTTATGAATAATAGTCGCTATATAGATTGGGCTCAAATAAATACTGTATTTCTTGATATGGATGGTACGCTAATGGATTTAGCGTTTGACAATTATTTTTGGCATGAATATGTTCCGTTTATATATAGTAAAAATAAAGGATTAGATGATGCCGAAGCTAAACAGCTTTTGCTTTCCATGTATAAACAGCAACGTGGCAAGTTGAACTGGTATTGCACTGATTATTGGTCGCAGCAATTGGATCTCAATATCAAGGATCTCAAATGCCAGGTTGCTTCAAGGGTCAGTCTATTTCCTCTAGTAAATGAGTTTCTGCTTTGGTTAAAGTCTAATGGCAAGAGGTCAGTGTTATTAACCAATGCTCATATGGACAGTGTAGATATTAAGATGCGGGAAACAGGAATTCGTTCCATGTTTGATCGCGTTATTACTTCACATAGCTATGGTTTTGCAAAAGAGCATGATGAATTTTGGCCATTGCTAGCGAATGATGAAAATTATCATCCACAAACTACGTTATTAATAGACGATAACGTTTCAGTATTGCAAGCTGCAGATCGTCATGGAATAAAGCATCTACTAAGTATCAGTCAACCCGATACTACTTTGCCTCACCAGGATACTGATGAATTCCATGCAATTGAAGGCTTCCACGAAATAGTTGTTGGGCTGGAAGCTAATAAAGATTAAAAGGCCTGAGTGTTAGGTTAGGGGTTGCTTGATTTTAACCGCGTTTCCAGTGCTTAAAGCGTTTCTTGCAATAAGCAAGCAGTTCATCATAGTTGCGGAAATATAACTCAAATCCTTCTTCAGAAGGGGAATCAAATTCGCAGTAATCGTTGGTGTGGTCACGGCATATTTGGGGGCGATTATCGTATATGCCACAGCCTCCTTGCGGCAGGATATGCGTGCATTTTCCTTGCACTAATAGGCACCAGCCTTCGTCGTCCTGATATACTTCTATATGTTCATGCGACACTTGCCAGAGTAAATATTCAAAATCTTGCTTGCTGCGAGGAGTATCAATTGGTTGTGTGACATAAGTACAGCAGATTGAATTAGTACAGAACCCGCACTTATTCTCAGGTGTGATTTTGATGCTTGGGTCGAGTGTTGCTTTAAGGTCTTCGAATCTTAATATGGTTTCTTCATGCATGTGTAAAATCGCTATTTATGTTAGGAACCTGATTGTTCCCAAGCATAGGCACAATCTAATTCAGAACGGACTCTTAGTAAACCAGAATCACTTTTTAACATAGTTTCAATAGGTGTGTTATTTCTAAATCGCCTATGTGGAGTGTGTAGCCAACGAGAACCCATTTGTGTGTTGCGTGGGTAAGTTGTTCGCAGTGCGTCAGCAATACCTGCAATATGCTCGATACGATTAATAGTTTCTTTATTCATAGGGAAAGCATCACCATTCCTGAATTTTTCTAGGTG
>JANQKJ010000091.1 GCA_028281205.1 Gammaproteobacteria bacterium | reverse complement strand
AAACTTGTATCACAAAAATGGGGGAGTCCGGTTGTATTATTTGCTCGCAATAAGCTTTGCGCTTTGAGTCAAGCCAATATTAATGTGACATCTGAAAATCTTTTATCTAAATTGTTAGAGACTGATATTAGGCTAGGTACATCGACTCCTAAAGCAGATCCAAGCGGTGATTATGCTTGGGAGCTGTTTGAGAAGGCAGAGGCGATTATGCAAGGGAGTTTTTCTGTGCTTTCAGCCAAAGCTCTCCAGCTTACTGGAGGGACAAATAGCGAATTGGCACCTCAAAATCGTAATCAATACGCATGGGTGATGAGTGAGAATAGAGCAGATATTTTTCTTACTTATTGTACCAATGCCGTGTTGGCGCAAAAGGAATTACCAATACTTAAAATTATTAAAGTTCCTGGAGAGCTAGCCGTAGGAGCCGACTACGGCTTAGTAGTCAGGGAAGGTGCTGCAGGTCATGCATGGCGCTTAGCGATGTATATTATGTCGCCAGAGGGACAGCATATTTTAGGCAAGTATGGTTTTGAAGTGGTGAAGCGTGCGGAATAGTAATTTAATGTCGATCTAATTCGGCACGATCAGTAAGGGTGTCTTGCTGAGGCGAATGGTGTTTTCTGCCGTACTGCCAAGGAATATACGCTTTATTCCTGACTTTCCCGATGTACCCATAACAATTAGGTCTGCCTGCCACTCTTCAGCGGTATTAACAATGCCTTCGCTTGGTTTCGCTTCAGGAGTGAAACGCTCAAAGGGGTGATCTGGAAACTTAGCATCGATTACTGCATAGGTGTCAGCTGCTTTCTTTGTTAGTTTCGCTAAGCGGTCATGCGGCAGTTCTTCCGAATAAACATCCCCATGTGTTTTGGTAGCATCTATGACGAATACAATCGCACACTGGGCGCCCAATTGAGTGGCAAGTTGAATGCCCATTTCAGCAGCCTTGAGTGAAACTTTGCTGTCATCAATAGCAATTAAAATTTTCTTATAAATCTCCATAAGCCACTAAAGAAAGAAAAATAATAAAAAAGTCCTTCATATGAACTGAACTAAAATATCTATCAGCTGCCTGTAATTGTAGTGTATCCATAGTTTATGAATATAAGGTTTAAACGATATTTTATTAGTGAAAATTCGATTTGTTCGAACTATTGGTTTAGATTAAAATCAATTACGGTGACTGAATTTGAAAAGATATCAGTAAAAGGTTTATCCGACCAAAACATATAGTACTTTCAGTTATATACAAATCACATTTTCTATGGGGCATTATCAGTCATGATAATTCGGCTAATTATATTTTCTATTATCTGGATGATCTTTGCACAAGGTCAATTAAATAGTCTTATCGTAGGCCTGCCGGCGATTGTATTAGCTAGTGTTATAAGTTGTCGTCTTGCGGATAAGAATGTTGGTAGTTTTTCACTAGTAGGATTCTTAAAATTTAGTGTTTTCTTCGTTAAAGAATCATTCAAGGGCGGCTTGGATATTGCAAGAAGAGTTTATTCAAAAGATTTAGACATTGATCCAAAGTATGTAGTCTACGAAAGTACCTTACCGACAAGGTTTCAGAGACTTTTTTTATCGTGTTGTATCAGTCTGTTGCCTGGAACATTAACTGCTTCCCTAATTGGTAAAACGGTCATCATACATTCATTAATTAATGCCGAGAATGTAAAGCAAGAGGTCGCGCAATGCGAGCAAGTGATTGCCAATATGTTTCCAGCAGCAACTGATGGAAAATATGTGGAGCCAGTGTCATGAGTATAATTTTTGACTATGCCGCTTTTCTGTTACTTATTGCGTTTATCGTTGCCATGGCACGTGTTTTTATTGGTCCGGATAAAGGTGACCGTATCTTAAGTTTACAGCTAATTGGTACTACTGGAGCTGCATTACTGCTAATTTTAAGTGATGGTGGAAGAGTTGTTGGTTTTATAGAAAGTGCGATTGTGCTTGGGTTGCTTGCATCAATTACGGTTTGTGTTTTTGTGTTTAGTAATAAAAATATTATAGATACAACGGAGGACGAGTGATCATATTAGATGTGCTAACTGTGATTCTCTTAGTTGTGGGCCTGGTATTTTTTTTCGCAGGGTCTATTGGGTTGTTACGTTTTCCTGACTTGATGTGTCGAGTTCATGCATTAACTAAAGCAGATAACATAGGTCTAGCATGTATTTCACTAGCAGTAGCAATTTATAGTAATGATTGGCTAATAGGTTTAAAAATAATATTCGTCTGGCTGTTTATATTAGCTACTAGTAGTTTGATGAGTTTCATCATTGCAAGGCGTATTAATATGAGCAATAAAATTATCTCGGGAGATTCCCGCTAATGATGTTTTATCTGTTCGACATAATTATTGCTTTAATGACAATTATATTAGCGTGTTTATGCCTATTTTCCCGCCAGGCTATAAACTCGATTACCTACTTTATTGCATTGGGTTTAATTGTTGCGCTTATTTGGACTCGTTTAGGTGCTTATGATGTTGCTATTGCAGAAGCAGCAATTGGTTCAGGTGTGACGGGAGCACTATTGTTATTTAGTTGGCGTAAATTACGCGCTGCTAAATCTAATATTACTTTAACAGAAAATACTATATCTAAAAAAGTTATTGCGACAGCATTTTTTATTGTCGTTATTATTGTTTTTAGCTTAAGTTCTATTTTGCTTTTTTCAAAGCCAAATTCTGCATTGGCGTATCTAGTAGATAGTTCCTTAAGTGATTCAGGTGTGTTGAACCCAGTCACAGCAGTATTACTTAATTTTAGAAGTTTTGATACTTTGTTAGAGATTGGTGTGTTATTTCTTGCTGCGTTGGGTGTTTATTCAATTGGTATCAGCCTTTTCGATTATGAATTGAAACCATCATCAAATTTTCTTTTACATAGTTTGAGCAAATTAGTGGTTCCCGCTTGTGTCTTGTTTGGGGGTTACACGCTTTGGGTGGGATCATATTCACCTGGCGGTGCGTTTCAAGCCGGTGCGGTATGGGCGGGTGCATTAATATTGCTCAGGTTGGCACATCCAAGATTGCTGGCAAGAAAATTAAGTCCCTGGCTGCTAACTATTGGGCTAATAGTATTCATAGCTGCGGCAATTGCTACATTTGTAATAAATAAAAACTTTCTTCTGTATCCTGCTTTATACGCAGGAAAGTGGATTTTATTGATTGAGACTGCCGCGGCAATTTCAATAGCATTACTACTTTACAGCCTATTTTTTATCCCTAAAAAAATAAATAGTAAATCAGCAGCGAACACTATTACTGATGATGCGGGAGAAAGCATATGAGCATCCAAGTGATTTATTTAATGGCAGGGATATTATTATTTTGCTTAGGTGTTGCTGCTCTCATTCTCAGGAAGAACCCATTAATACAAGTTGTAGCGATTAATGTAATGGGTATTGGTGTTTTTATGTGGTTTATTGCTAATGGATACAGTATTGACATTATTGATAATGTTCCGCATGCGCTTGTGTTAACAGGGATTGTTGTTGCTGTTAGTGCAACTGCTTTTGCATTGTTGTTACTTGTACGTATTCAGACTCGGGGGACAACCAGCGCAGGTGACAGAGACGATGTTTAGTCTAGTTGGTGCAGTCGTTTATGCTCCCCTGCTAGCTGCAATTTTTAGCTTCATTTATATTAAGCGTGCACAATTCATTGGTATTGTTGCTGTGCTTCTGATGCTATTAGCTTCAATAGGAATTCTACAGCAATTATCCGTATCAAATCGGAATGTTTTTTCGTTAGGAGGCTGGAACGCGCCTTTAGGAATTCATTGGTCTATTGATGGTTTGTCTGGATTGATGATTTTTCTTGCGAACTCAATTGCTGTTGCACTGGCTATATATAGTCGTGATTATTTTTCAAATAGCCAGAATTTGAAATTATATTTTTGGCCAATTTTTTTGATGCTATTAGCTGGAATAAATGCATTATTCCTTTCCAATGATTTATTTAATTGGTATGTGACATTAGAGATTATTGGTTTGGCAGCTGTTGCTCTGGTTGCACTGAGCAATAACCAACGTGCAGACATTGCAGCATTTCGTTATTTATTAGTTAGCTTAACAGGTAGCTTATGTTATTTGGCAGGTGTTGCAATTGTATATAGTCACTATGCTACGTTAGACATTTATTTGTTGGGAGATATTGTTGAGACTAATACTCATGTTGCAATTGCTCTAGCGTTAATGATCATGGGCTTGCTTCTTAAAAGTGCTATATTTCCCATGCATTTTTGGTTGGCGCCAGCACATTCAAATGCACCAGCTCCTGTTAGTGCTTTGCTTTCTGCATTAGTAGTCAAAGCTTCGTTTTTTATTATTTTGCAGCTTTGGTTAAATGTATTTCCTTATGCTTATGCGCAAGCTATAGGAGTAGCATTAAGTGTGTTAGGAATTCTGGCAATTATTTGGGGTGCTTATTGTGCACTACGTACACCGCGTTTAAAGCTGCTCATTGCTTATTCCACTGTAGCGCAGCTTGGCTATTTGATGTTGTTTTTCCCATTAAGTAATCATGAAAGCTATTCGAAAATTGCATTAGGAGGTGTTGTTTATTTTATTATTGCTCATGCTTTTGCTAAAAGTGCATTATTCTTGGCCGCGGGGAACCTGCAAAAATTAGCAGGCCATGATGATATAGCAAATCTTGGTGTTTATGCTAAACATTTGCCCATGACTTTATTTGCCTGTTCCCTTGCCGGAGCAAGCATTATTGGATTACCTCCTTCAGGCGGTTTTATAGCTAAGTGGATTGTTTTAAATGCTGCATTAACCACTAATGAATGGTATATCGTCATCGTGCTTGCGTTAGGAGGTCTTTTATCTGCCGCATACATGTTTAGAATTTTGCGCTTAGCATTTTATGCTGGCAAAGATTCTGTGGTCGTGAATGATGCAAATAAAATATCGGCATTAATGCAGTGGATACCGTTAGTGCTTGCAATGGCAGCAATCCTGCTTGGTGTTAATGCGTTACCAGTCCTGAATATGCTTTCAATAAGTGAATTGCATGCCGTGAATATTCCTGTGGGTGGAATGCAATGAATTGGGGCAATACTCTATTAATATTAATTT
>JANQKJ010000066.1 GCA_028281205.1 Gammaproteobacteria bacterium | reverse complement strand
GAAACACACATCGGGCCAGGTCCCGATGTGTGTGTTTGAGATTTAACCGTCTAGATTATCCAAAGCTTTTTGAAAACGGTTAGCGTGCGAACGTTCAGCTTTAGCTAATGTTTCG
The DNA here is from genome assembly GCA_028281205.1 of Gammaproteobacteria bacterium. Taxonomy (GTDB): domain Bacteria; phylum Pseudomonadota; class Gammaproteobacteria; order UBA4575; family UBA4575; genus UBA1858. The sequence goes on along the minus strand of JANQKJ010000066.1, from coordinate 2,216 downwards.
AACCAATCAGCAATTTCTTCGAAATTTTCATCACGTGCTGATTTTGCCATACCTGGATACATATCAGTGTATTCATGGGTTTCACCAGCAATAGCCGTTTTAAGGTTATCGCTAGTACCACCAAACGGCATACCAGTGGCAGGATCACCACATTCTTCCAAGTATTCCAGGTGTCCATGTGCATGACCAGTTTCACCTTCTGCAGTAGATCTAAATACAGTTGCTACATCATTGTAACCTTCGACATCCGCTTTGGCAGCGAAATAAAGGTAGCGACGATTTGCTTGCGACTCACCAGCAAATGCGGCTTTCAAATTATCTTCAGTCTTTGTACCTTTAAGAGACATTGGGTTGCCCTCCCGTTAATATTTAAATGAGAAACGTTCTAATTTAGAATGGTTCTAAAAGTGGCGCAAGATTAGAATAAGTCTAAATTCTTGTCAATATCGTTGCACAGCGCAACGCCTCGATTAACAATACAGTCAATACCTAATGGAGATCATCACGTGCCAGCAAAAAAAGCGGCTTCGAAAATAGATTTTGAAAAATCACTAGCCAAGCTAGAGCAAGTAGTTGAAAAGCTTGAGACAGGCGATCAGTCTCTTGAAGATGCCTTAAAACTTTTTGAAGAAGGCATTAATCTGACGCGTGGATGTCAACAAGCGCTCAAACAAGCCGAAGAGCGCATTACTCTATTAACACAGCAAAATGAAGAATGGCTAACCGAGTCTGAGCAGCCATTAGGAGATTTTCTTGACGGACCTAGCTAGCTTTCTAGCAACATGTAGCGAGCGCGTAGAAACATTTTTTGACAACCACCTCCCATCTAAAGACCAAGCACCGACAACATTACATGGCGCTATCCGTTATGCGGTAATGAACGGTGGTAAACGAATTCGCCCGGCACTAGTGTATGCGACAGCTGAAGCACTTAATTTGGAGTCTCAGCAAGTAGATTGTGTCGCGGCTGCAATCGAGCTAATGCATTGCTATTCACTCATCCATGATGACCTACCAGCGATGGATGACGACGATCTGCGCAGGGGCAAGCCAACCTGTCATCGTGCCTTCGATGAAGCCACCGCTATTCTGGCCGGCGATGCGATGCAGGCATTAGCTTTCTCGGTACTCACTGATCAGTCTATTACCGGCCCGGATACCATAATCAGAGCCCAGCTGACCTATCAGCTTGCAAGTGCAGTGGGATCTCAAGGTATGGCAGGTGGACAAGCCATGGATCTGGCAGCAGTGGACAAGGATATTTCAATTGAGTCATTAGAGTTTATTCACAGACAAAAAACTGGTTGCCTTATACAGGCATGTATAGATATGACACAGATCTGTTGTAATTCGCTTTCAAAACAGCAACGCTTAAGTTTGTTAGAGTTTAGCCAGCATCTTGGAATTGCTTTTCAGATTCGTGACGACATTCTGGATGAAATTAGTGATACTAATACCTTGGGTAAGCCACAGGGCTCCGACCGTGAACAGAATAAACCTACCTACGTGAGTATTCTTGGGTTGGAAGAGTCTGAGCATCGCTGCAATGAATTTTACCATCAAGCCATGCATTGCTTAGAAGAATTTAACGCTAGCGCCGATTGGTTAAGATTACTGGCTCAGCATATTGTGTGCCGCAAACATTAGCGGCATGACTAAAACTTATGGACAATACTAATAATTATCATTATCTCGATAATATCGAGTATCCACACCATTTGCGTGAACTTTCACTCACACAAATGGCACAAGTATGCCAAGAGTTAAGAAATTTTTTACTTCACTCAGTTGCAAAAAGTGGCGGCCATTTTGCTGCCGGACTTGGTGTCGTCGAACTAACTGTGGCTCTACATTATGTTTTTAACACTCCAGACGACAAACTGTTATGGGATGTAGGACACCAAAGTTATCCGCATAAGATTCTCACCGGGCGTAAGCACCAAATGGAGTCAATTCGCACGCGCGGCGGATTGGGGCCATTCCCTTGCCCTAAAGAAAGCAAGTACGACTGTTTTACTGTTGGCCACTCAAGTACATCCATAGGTGCGGCACTGGGTATGAATCTATCTTATCAGCTTGAAAAACAAAATCAGCAAGCAGTGCCAATTATTGGAGATGGTGGGCTTACTGCGGGCATGGCATATGAAGCACTTAATCACTTAGGTGATATACGTGCCAATATGTTGATCATTCTGAACGATAATGAAATGTCTATT
>JANQKJ010000056.1 GCA_028281205.1 Gammaproteobacteria bacterium | reverse complement strand
CAGCTAATTCTGCTTCTTCCTCTGCAATTTCCATTTCTATCAAAATATCACCGCGTTGTACTCGTTGATTATCTTCAAAGCGAATTGCGGTTATTCGTTCAGTCACGGTAGAAGTCAAATTGACATTTTCATTTGCTTGCAAAGTACCAAGTGCTTCGATCTCATCAACAAAGTCGACTCGCTGAACAGTTGACACAAACACAGGAGTTGGATCTTGTTGCGCGAACGCCCAAGTTGATATCACCACAATTGCACTGGTGATTACAATTTTAATCAATCTCACTTATGTTCTCCTATCATTGCTATGAGTAATACGACCCCCTACTGCACGAAATAATGATATACGTTGATTCACTAAATTTAGACGTTCACTGACTAAATCACGTTCAACACTTCTCAATTCCTGGAGTGCATTTAACACTGGCAAGTAATTATCAATACCTTGAGTGTAACGAGCTTCAGATTCTTCTACTGTCTCTTGTAGTATACGTATGCGTTTTTCGAGGCGTTGAATAAACTCTCGTTGGCGCATTTCTTGATAAAGTGCATTTTCCACACTTTCGACTGCTTGTAGATAAATCTGCGTGAACAATGCCAATTTCTCTTCATAAATTGATTTATTACGTTCAACCTCTGCCTTGCGACGACCCCAGTCCAACAGTGGCTGAACAAACATCCCCATTAGAACCGAGAGCGGTCCTGTAAAGTCTGACGAATCTGAGTATCCATAGGAACCATCTAATGTAATTCTTGGGAGTCGATCAGCAATAGCAGCTCCAATATCTGCATCAGCCGCAAGGAGCTCCTTCCTTGCGGCACGCAAATCTGGTCGGTTCAGCAACAAGTCAATCGGAACACCAATCATTGGTAGATCATGGTTAAATTCTAAATCTTCTGATTGAGACACACGATATTGTGCATCTGGTACTTGGCCTAATAGAACATCCAAGCGATTTTCGAAAATACGCAAATTGGCCTGTGCCGGGGGAATGAGTGATTGGCTGTCTGCAACACGACTTTGTTGCTGTAACACCTCGACAGTTGTTCCTACACCAAGGTCAAAACGCAGTTCAAGTAACTCTAGAAGTTCTAAATCTGTTTTAACTTGCTGTGTTAATAGATCTATGGTGTTATGTGCAGCGATAGCGCCAAAATATGCATTTGCAATCTCTGCACTTAAAGAGAGACGCAAAGCGTTCACGTCTTCTTGCCGTGCTTGTACTTCTAAGCGATCAGCTAACAAGGCATTAGAAACTCGGTTGAAGGCATCAATTTCCCATTGCAAAGCACTACCAATAGCAACTTCACCAGACTGAGCATCACTTCCTTCCCATACTTTTCTGGCATTACTTTCAAGATTTATCTGTGGATATAGCCCACTTCTTGTTTGCGTCACTAACGTTTGCGCCTGTCTCAAACGTGCAACAGATTGCACCACTCTAAAATTTGCACTCATAGACTGATCAATCAACGCATTGAGTTCATGTCGATTAAAAAAATACCACCAAGGATCGAGTGTACTTGTTTGCTGTGACTGAATTGAGAATTTCGCTGGCATCTCCACTGATGGAGTCACCTCAGGCGTTAATGTATAGTTGTTACATCCACTAAAAAAAAGAAGTAAAAACAACCACATTAACAAGCGTTTTGTGTATATTCCCATCAAGTTTTAAAGCGTATTATTCTCTTGATAGAAAGATCATGTTCAAGAGTATGATTAATCTAATATTCAAACTAGGATAGCATTAATATATAAGAACTATCTGTACTTTGCAGCGTGTTCATTAGAAGATGATTTATATACATCATCTTTTATCTGGATATTAATATTTTATTTATCCACTTGAAATTGACCGTTATTCACCTTGTTAAGTTATTCTAGAACCATAAGAAACTGATCTAAGAGTAATTTTAGTGTTCGTTGACTAATTCCCAACTTACTCATGACAAAAATCTTTGTACTTTTCTGTAATTTTTACCCCACAACACCATTTTACCCTATAACACTATATGTGCAGAATATACAATGTCCGCTTTGGATCGGTTAGCGGTCATATTAAGTCTGTTATTTTCTAATCCAACCTGAACTCTCTCCTAAGAGATTTAATATATGACTGCTTACGGCGCATTAGCGGTCACGCATGAGATTTGCTGGATAAATTTGTTACACCTAATTTTACAGGTCCGCGAATCCCGAATATTTTATGCCAGATAGTAAAGCCATCTCACGGTTCCACGTTGCCAAGTCTTCTTTATTAAAACTACTCAAGGAGTCATGACCACACGCCCTTGCCATTACTTTCATAAGTTCAGCAGATGCCTCAAAGAAATTTTTCAATTGTATGGCTGATTTTTCAACATTGATTCGCTGACGCAAATCTGCTTTTTGGGTTGCAATACCGGCCGGACAGTTATTCGTGTTACACATGCGTGCAGCAACACAACCTATGGATTGCATTGCACTATTTGATACTGCAACACCATCCGCCCCCAATGCCATTGCTTTTACAAAATCCATTGGAACACGCAGGCCACCCGTAATAATAAGAGTTACCTCATTACGAACGCCTTGCTCATCAAGGTAGCGTCTTGCTCGCGCAAGCGCTGGTATAGTGGGCACACTAATGTGGTCACGAAACATTTCTGGTGCGGCACCAGTACCGCCTCCACGTCCATCTAAAATGATGTAGTCAGCACTGGCATCCAAAGCAAACTGAATATCTTTTTCAATATGATTGGCTGAAAGCTTAAAACCAATAGGTATACCGTCAGTCACTTCACGAACGCGATCGGCAAACTTTTTAAAATCTTCTGCTGTGTGCAAATCTTTAAACGTTGGAGGAGATATAGCTGGCTCACCCTCTGGAATTCCACGAACTTCAGAAATTTTGCTAATATTTTTATTGCCCGGAAGATGTCCACCTGTTCCAGTTTTTGCACCTTGCCCCCCCTTGAAATGAAAGGCCTGTACGTTTTTCAGTTTTGACTCTTCATAACCAAATTTCGCACTAGCCAACTCATAAAAGTAGTGAGAATTAGCCTGCTGCTCTTCAGGCAGCATGCCACCTTCACCTGAGCAAATACCCGTACCAGCTAATTCGGCCCCTTTGGCCAAAGCAAGTTTCGCTTCTTCAGATAGTGCACCAAAACTCATATCAGAAACGAATAGTGGAACCTTTAGTGTCAACGGTTTTTTAGCTTTTGGACCTATCACTAGCTCAGTGTTAACAATAGCATCCTCAAATAACGGCTTAGTTGCCATTTGTGCCGCCATTACCTGAATATCATCCCAATGCGGCAACTGATAGCCTGGCACTCCCATTGACGTCATAGGACCGTGATGCCCCACCTTAGATAAACCTTCTTTCGCTAATCGATGAATAAATTCAACGGTGGGTTCTTCTTTCGTCGCACTTGCAACGGGAATATTATCCCCCTTGAGTTGAATCCCTGTACCTTCTTTTCCAATCGCAGCGTCTTCAAACTGCTTATGACTACCGTCACAATAAGGAAGGTTTGCAGAATGCTTACACAGACATAAATATGCATCGCCACTTTCTTCGGTGACAAATGATTTTGGCTTAAAGTCTGTTCCTGCATGTGAACCGTCACAAAATGGTTGATTACTAGAACGACCACAAGTACAAAAGTAATACTCTTCATCTTTTGAAAGCGTAACTTTGGCAGGTTTATTATTTGCAACTATTGGGTTCATAATCTTACTTTACTTTTGATTGGCGTATAGCAATTAATAGTCTGTAATTATTACTCATATCACACTATATATGCAGAATATACAATGTCCGCTTTGGATCGTTAGCGGTCATATTAAGTCTGATATTTTCTGAATCCAACCTGAAATCCCCCTAAGAGGTTTAATATATGACTACTTTCGGCGCAAAAGCGGTCATCGGTATTTTAAATCAAGTTGCGATCTAGTTAGGTAATGGGTTAAATTATTTTACCTATATACCCTATGCTCAATTTCTTTAGAAATTATGTTTCTTCCTAAATTCATTAATTTCTTTTTCGACCTGAGTAGCAATCTTTTGACTGTCAACTCGTGAAAATATTTCTTTTAGCTTCTCTTTTTCAGCATCATCAACTACACCATCTTCAAGCGCTAGTCTCTCTATTAAATCTAGTTCATTTTCATCAATAGTATCATCGTTGGCAAAGACAACGAGGAAGGAATAATTCATCAATTCTTTGGACTTAGATTTTGTCACCATATGTCCTATAAGTTTATAATATTAAGAATAATCTCAAGCAATTATTACCAAGGTATTTCATAGATAACTAATTTGTTTACTAGATATTGAAATATACCACTTGGTGAAAGTAGTTACTATTTTCAAATGTTATGTCTGCTTCCTGGACAAAAATGATCATTAATAGTCTCAACTTTTGTTTGAAACTTTACCTATCGCACAGCTGACCACTGAAGTAGCTTTCGTCATAAGACTATTCGAGTCAACACTGCCTATTTCCGGATACCCTAACTTTGCAAGTTTTCTGCCAAGAGTTTGCCGTATATTGCTATCACTATCAGGATTGGTTTTAATAATAACTGTTCTTTCATCAATGTTTACATGAACCTCTTTAACCTGACTAATCTCAGTTAATTTTGTTGTGATAGTGTTTACACATCCACCACATCTGATATTTTCCACTTGAAAGTTATATTCCATTCTATTTGCCTGTTAATTTGTCAATGATCGTATAACAAAAGACTCAGTTAATCATCTAAAAGACGATTATAAGTTGTTAGCAGATTGTGGATGTATGCTATTAACCCATTCTAAGTAAGCATATAAAACCAAAGTTTAATTCTAGAAATTGTTATAAAAACTTCGATACAGTTTTAGAACTATTCAGACAAACATCAATCTGTTACGTTAATAAGCATGTTAATTCGCGATGGCTTATAAATTTTTCATTAAAATACCCATGGAGTGGGTAAGCAATTCTCGAATAGTTTTATACGATTTTTCTACTTGATATTTTACTTTGTTGTAGAAACAGTCTCACTAATATTTAGTTTAACTATATTATTCTTCTGGTATTAGCTATTTAAAACGACTCCTCTCACTCTTCAATATTGAAGATAACACTTATCCCCGCTAATGCGGGGATTTTTTTCAAAACTTATTATCAAATAGAAGATACACTCGCTCACAGAGAAGCATATTATAACCTCCTAATAGTACTCTTGTGATATAGATAGGAGAAGAGATTACTGACAGGGATGTCTAGATAATAAGTAGTATTTTTTAAAGTCAGCATTCTATTTAGATTCTGAGTGTCCGCTTTCGGCGCAAAAGCGGTCATTAACGCGGTATCGCAGAAACTCCTGCAAAATATGGATGCAATAATAATGCGACTATAAAAACTACAGCGCTTATAATGAGAACCTTTAGTTCAGCCTTAAACCCAGGTGCATCAGGTTTCGTATAAGTACCTTCTCGCGCATTTATCAGTGGCATCTCAATTAATGCCCATAGGGCAAGACCACCAAATAAAATTAATGCACGTGTACTGCCATTGGTTATCAGATGACTGATAGACCAAATCACTATAGACATTAATTGAGGGTGACGAATATATCTTTTGATTGCTGTTTGACTATTGCTAGAGATGAACAATACAAACGCAATTATCATCAATACAAAACTGACTATTCCACTCCAATTAGGTAATTGATAGAGTGTCACCTGTGGCGTCGAGCGCCACCCGATAACTATCAAGCCTATCGATAAGAGAACAATGAGTGCAAATACAATTTGATAAGGTATGTTACCAATACTATTAATCAGTTTTTGACGAAAAGGCTGTCCCAAAGTGGGAATAAAATGGATGCAGCTCCAAATGACAACACCAAGTATTAACCAAATCATCAGTTCTCCTTTTTTTGCGATTTGCAGTTATTAAGTTTATTTTCTTTATTCCAGTATTGCATGATATGTGGACTACTATATTGTATTTAGTGGTTCCTGTATTGGGCGGAGGATTTGTTGGAGGTCTCATATCTTCTTCAAGTAAATCACTTTGTGGGCTATATACTGGATTAATAGCCTATGTAATTTGTTATCTATTATCTCCTATCCAATCGTATGGAAATCAGTTTCAAGTTTTAATAACCGCAATATTGTTTATTTTATTCGGCGGTCTATTAGGTTTCTTAGGTGCACTTTTAGCATATAAGTGGACATTATTAAGTTTGTGATTGCTTTTCAAAAACCTCCCATCCACCCCCAAGTGATTTATACAGGCGTACGAGGTTCGTTAATGTCATGGTCTCTGATCGAACAAGATTGTCTTCTGTTGACGTTAGATCCCTTTCAACTTCTAGTACATTAATAAAATCTGTGAGTCCTGTATTGTAAAGTGTTTTTGTCAAAACCAAAGAATTCTGTAATGAATGAACTGCCTCCTCTAACCTTATTTGTTTTTCTTGTTCTTTAGCAAAATTAACTATAGATGTTTCTGCTTCCTTTAGCGCATTTAATACTATTATTTCATAATTAATTGCTGCTTGGCTCTCGCGCGCTTCTGCGACTTTAATTTTTGATCGCAAATCACCTCCATTAAAGATCGGTAGCCGAATAAATGGTGTAATCAACAACGCCTCACTAGAATTTTTAAATAAATCCCCTGCACTATCTGCCGCGATATATCCAAAGCTTGCATTTAGATTAAATGATGGATAAAGCTCAGCAACAGCTACGCCAATATCAGCTGTAGATGCAGCCAACTCACGTTCCGCTAATTGTATATCTGGACGACGTCGTAAAATATCTGACTTTATACCCAAAGATATAATTCTGTCCGGCCTAGGTTCAGAATCTACTTTCAAAAATTCTTGATAGACATTCACAGGTTGTTGCCCTGTTAAAACGGCAACTTGATAGGATAAAGCTCTTATAGCACTTTCAACATTTGGTAATAATGCGCGTGAATTAGCATATTGTGCTTCTGCACGCAGAAATTCAACTTCTCTAGCTAAACCTGAATCATATTTCTTTTTTATAATCTGACGCGTTTCATTTTGTATTTCAATATTCTTCTTAAGAATCTTTAATCTTTTTTGTGTTCCCCTAAGTTCAATATAGTTTCTTGCTGTTTCTGCAAGTACACTCAATACCACATCTCGACGTGAGGCAATACTTGCTTCCAATCTTGCTGAAGCTGCTTCAACTCTGTGACGATTACCACCAAAAATATCAATTTCCCAAGTTGAATCAAAACCAACATCATAATAATCAATGCGTCTATCAACTAATCCATTTTCAATGAAAGTGGGTGCTGCACCAGCTTCATTTAAGCTAGCTTGATTTGAGACATAGTCTGCACCAAAGTCAATTCTCGGTGTTAACAATGAATTTGCACTAACTCTCAAGGCGCGTGATTCACGCACACGTGCTGTTGCTTCTTTTATATCTAAATTAGTTTTTAGTACTTTTTCTATTAGCGCATTTAATGTTGGATCATTAAATGACTCCCACCATCTTGCCTTAATAGATTCCTGAGATGAAGGTTCAATCCAGTCAGACACATGGAATTCTGGCTTAGCATAGTCAGGTCCAGATGCACAGGATGAAATTGCTATGATGAGAATTATTAATATGATTATTTTTTGAATCATACTATTTGCTCCTGAGAAAAAGTGGTCAGGCTGCGATACTTAATACCTGCATAGACTTTGTAAGCTAGCGGTGTAAAAAACATCGCAAGAATTAGAGAAAAACCAATTCCTCCTGCAATCACTACTGATAAAGGCGGCCAAAATGATCCACCTGAGAATATAAGCAATGGTATGAATCCACCGATAGTAGTGAAAGTAGTTGAAAGTATATGTCTGCCACATCCAAATGTTTCATCAATGATTGCATCAACATCACCCAACTTGGCTTTTTCATTCGCCAATATTGCCGCAAGTACAACTATAGTGTCGTTAATCGCAATTCCTGCTAGGCCAATGCTACCGATTAGTGGATTAAAGCCAAGTGGATAACCAGCAATTTTCAATGCCAACATACCTAAACCTACAGAGAGAAATCCAACTAATCCAACAATGGTCGCTAAGGCGGCACTTTGAAATGTCAGTACAAGAGTAGCGACTATCATTGCCACAAGTATTGGTGCATAAATTAGTAAATTTCCGATTGCGTCAGACTGGTTTTCAGAATCTCCAGCTACTTCAATTGAATATCCATCAGGTATTGATACAGATTGATGAATATCTTTCAAAATCAAATTTGCAATTGATACAGCTGTGGCATCGGGAGTAATAAAACCATAGATGTTATTTACTCTCTGGCCATTATAACGTGTCACTTCAGGTAGTTCTGGTCTCAATTCTATTTCACCCAATGAACTACTTGGTAGCCAACCTTGCATATTGTTTGATGTTAATAAGACGCTTGCAATATTATTTGTCGTATTACGATAATCTTGTTCTAGACGCACTCTTATAGGTAACTCCTGGACACCTTCTAAAATTGACCCGCCAGAATAGCCCTCAAGACTTCCCTCTAACTGATCGGCAATATCACGCAGTGAAAGGCCAACAAATTCGGCCTCAATTTCATCAGCATTTAACCAAAGCTTTGCCTCACCACCCTCGATACTTGCTCGGCTATGTGCTACTTCTGGAAAACGGTGCATTACACCTCTTATATTTTCACCAAGGTTTCGCAATGTATCCAGATTTGGACCAAGCACTCTAAATTCTATAGGCGCCTCAGTAGGTGGGCCTTGAGCAAATCGTTTAACAATAAACTTTGCTTCCGGAATTTCCTTATTTAGAATATTTTGCACTTTGACAATTAATTTTGTAGCTAATGTAGGATCTTGGGCAACTACAACTGCTTGAGCATAAGCGTTGTTATTATCTTGTGTAGGTATTTGATTGTAATAAACAGGAGGTATTGAAGCACCAACCAACCAGTATGATTTCTCAATTCCGTCAAGTGATTTCAACAGCGAGTCAGCTTCTCTTATGACTTCATGTGTATGATGTATCGAGCTATCGCTAGAGGTCCAAACCTGAATCTCAAACATATCTCTATCACCTGGCGGGAAAAACTCTATATCCATAGTACTTATAAGTGCAAATCCAAATAACGCTGGTGCCATAGCTACCACGGCAAATGTCAGTGGTTTTCTCATTACTATTTGCATAATTGATTTAATATCTTCAAAGACTTTAGGTTTGGATAACCCTGTATGCCACCATTGGCGCTTTTCAGTAGGTTGATGGTAATGGGTAAATCGTGTTGCTAGTGATGGAATTACTGTCATTGCCAAAAAGAATGAGAAACCAAGTGCCATCACAACACTGATAGCAATAGGACTTACGAAATCACCCGCATTACCAGGCAATAAAAATATGGGCATAAACCCTAAAATCGTGGTGAACGTTGACGCTAGAAGTGGAACGAATAAGTGGCGAATTGCATTCTCCATTGCCTTAATTCGTTCAACACCACGATGAATCTGCTTGCGTATCTCATCTGTCATTACAATTGCACTATCTATCAAAAGCCCAATCGCGATGATCATTCCAAAGATCGACATTTGATGAATACCCTCATTAAAAAAATTCAATGAGAACAATGCACCCGCTGCAGATAGTGGTAAAGCAGCCCCAACCACGAGCCCAGCTTTCCAACCCATTATCAGGAAAACAATGAATACTACGATCAATGCACCAGCAATAAGATTAGCAACTAAACCATTTAGCCGATCTTCAGCATAATTATTTTGTATAAATATGCTTTCGATATCAAAATGACTATCGTATTCAACTTTATAATTTGTTAGAACTTTTTGAGTATTTTTATTCCATTTATCTAATCTGACATTTTCTTCAGAACGTACAGCAACATAAATTATATTATTTCCATCCTTGAATCCTAATTGGTCAGACGGTTCTTTGTAATTTCTTGAGACATCAGCAATATCTCCTAAGCGGATCATTGTGCCACTTTCACTGGAGGTTACCGGAATGTCTTTAACTCTAGAAACACTGTCTAGAGCTCCTGTTACCTCTATTCTTAAGTCTTGGTTATTACTTCGCAACTGACCCGAAGATACTTTACTATCTGAGTTTTGTATAAGTTCTGCGATATCTCTTGGTGTCAGGTTAAGAGATGCGATTTCACCTTGATCTGGTGTAACGGTGATTTCTTCACTGATATCACCAAAAACACGCACTAATTCAGTATTTGGTGTATTTAGCATTCTGTCTTTTAAATCTAGCGCAGTGCGCTGCAAGATATTTAAAGAACCATCAAGGGAATTTTTCCATGAAAGACCTACAATTAAGGAATACGCTATCGCACCTCGTTCATCATCTAAAAAAGGTATTGTTGAACCGCTTGGAAGCTCTCCTTCAACATTTTGTAGTCGGCTTCTTATTTTTGAAAAAATCTCTTCATTTGTATCATCAGTGATAGAATCTTGGAGTTCAATCGAAATGCTCGAGACATTAGAGCGCGCCGTAGATTCAATAGTTTTAATTTCCGAAATCTCTTCAAGTGCATCCTCAATCTTTTCATTGATAAGTGCTTCTACACGATCTGCAGAGGCACCTGGTAAAAAAGTAAGTATCGTTGCACCACGCTGAGTAATTCTTGGATCCTCTAAACGAGGGAGATTAGTAATCGCGGACAAGCCTGCAATTAATAGTATGATTACAGTTAGCCATAATAAATATCCGTTTCTAAAATACAGAGTGCTTATATGATTCTTAGTTGAGATGTTCATACAGATGCCCCGTCAGATTCAAACGTCTTAATGCGTACTAATTGGCCTGGGACAAGTTTGTGTGCCCCTTCAATTATCATTTGCTCTTCAGAATCCACTGCACCTGAAACATAAGCACTGCTTTCATTTATATGCTCAACAATTACTGTTCTTCGTTCAATAAAATGTGTTGCCTCTAAGTTAGATGCATGATTCACTTTATTAGGAATATGAGAAGCGATGTATATGGACCATAATCCTCGCTTACCCTCTCGAAGGGCTGTTAGAGGTACCCAAAATCCTCGCTCGTTTACTGTTTTTTTCAATGAAAGTCGAGCAAGGTCACCAGCTCTTAATTGATTCGTATCTGTAAGTTCAAGAATAATATCAATTGTTCGATTTTGCCCACGACTAGGTAACTTTGCAGATACTATTCCTAAATATTCATTTGAGTTGATTAGTAAATTTTTTTGATCACCGAGTTGAACAGAGTTAATTAAATTGTTACTGATGCCAATTCTTACCTCAAAATTCTTATTCTCTTGTAATTCCGCAATAGTTTGCCCTTGCCTAACTACTGTACCCACATCAATAAACTTTTTAACAATGGTTCCATCAAATGGAGCAATCAGTGATGATTTATTAATATCAACAGTAATACTGTCTAATTGTGATTTAGCAACACTCACTAAGGCAATTGCACTTTCCCTATCTTCTTTTGCCTGATCCAGCTCTTGAGCGGAAACTGCTTTACCTTCAAACGCTTTAATTGTTCTTACAAGAGTAGACTCTTTAAGCCTTGCATCTGCTATAACTTTGGCTAAGTTTGCGCGGGCCTCACTTTGCTGAGCAACTAATCTATCAGTATCAAGAACTGCGATAATGTCACCCTTTTTAACAAGATCACCTTCTTCAAAATTAATAACATTCAGTAGCCCTGTTAATTCAAAACCAAGGTCACTTAATTGATTTGGCTCCACTTGCCCAATAAAAGCACGCTCAAGATAATATTCATCTTGATATTTAACCAACCCAGTGGATACAACCTGTGAAGGTGTTATCGACTCACTAGCTCGAGCAATACCGAAAGGTTGCTTACTTCCCGTAACCAGCAAAGCTAAAATAAATACTATGAAGCTCATGAATGCCAGTAACATTCGAGAGCCATTCATCAATTTTTTGTGATTAGAATCCATGACCTTTGTTCCACCAATAATTATCAAACTATGCGGTCTATTATATAGGCAAAAAATATATTGTCAAACTGTACGGTCTAGTATTATAATTAGACTTATAAATCAATGAGATATAAATATGAAGCACAAAATACCAGTAAGAGGACGTCCAAAAGATCCTGCAAAAGCTAAAGTAATTCTTGAGGCTGCGAGTTGCTTATTTTTGTCTAAAGGTCTGAACGCGACTTCTATGAATGCAGTCGCTGAGAAAGCTGGCGTTTCAAAACAGACTCTTTATTCTCACTTTAAAGGAAAAGATGATTTATATAGTGCGGTAATAACGGAGAAAGTCAGTAGTTATGAATTTAAAGATAAACCCTTTGATTTTACAGGCGATCTTGAAGACGATCTATATATGATTGCCATGCATTTTTTGAATCTCATACTTGATACTGATGTTATTGACATGTTTAGAGTTGTTATTGGCGAAGGTAGAACACATAAGAAAATTGCGAAATTATTTTATGAAAGTGGGCCTGACAAGGTTTTTAGCAACATAGCAAAATACTTTGAAAGCAGAGGTATACCAGAACCAAAATTAAATGCAGTATTGTTTACAAGTATGTTAAATAACGAATGGCATATGAAATCGTTAGTTGGGATATTGAAAAAACCCAAGCAATCTGAAATCGATTCATATGCAAAAAAAGTCGTCAATAAATTTAGTGTGCTTATCGATTCATACTAATTCAATAAAATTTAATGACTACTTACGCACCGATAGCAGACATCATATTTTATAAATAGAAATTAACTTCATGCTTGATGAAAGCAATAGTTAACACGAAAGTGGACCGGAATTTTCCCGAAAGAGTACTTTGGGTATAAAACCTTGTTAGTTGAGTAATTCGGTGCGGGTTCTTTCATTGTTAATCGCGCAAACACAGCAGAAATAGGCACTTTTGCGATGAATTTTAGCGTCTCTACACAGAGACAAGACTAGGTGGCGGAGAGACAGGGATTCGAAATTTCGGTACACCTTTGATCTGTAAGACCCTGAAACTTAGCAAGTTATTTCGCCAAATTTAGCTTAGAGACGTATGACAAATTAATGTCGCGACACTTTGTCTTTGAGGTTCGCAATAGACTCTTTGCTAACCACTGTTAATACCACCTAAAAAACTAGTCTCTTTAGTAAGTTCTCTACTTTTC
>JANQKJ010000011.1 GCA_028281205.1 Gammaproteobacteria bacterium | reverse complement strand
TGTTACGACCGTTACTTAGTGCGTATTGAAGAAATGCGCCAATCAAATGAAATTATAAAGCAGTGTTCACAGTGGTTACGAGAAAATCCCGGTCGAGTGATGTTAGATGATCATAAAATTTCGCCACCAGCCCGCGCAGATATGAAAGATGACATGGAGGCGCTGATTCATCACTTTAAATTATTTACCGAAGGTTACTGTTTGCCTGCGGGCGAGGTGTATACGGCTGTTGAACATCCGAAAGGTGAATTTGGTGTGTATTTAATATCAGATGGAGCAAATAAGCCGTATCGCGTTAAGGTGCGTGCACCAGGTTTTGCGCATTTATCCGGGCTGGATGAAATGGTTAAAGGTCATATGCTTGCAGATGTTGTTGCGGTAATCGGAACTCAAGACATCGTGTTTGGTGAGATTGATAGATAACGTTATGAGCAAAACAATCGAAAAAACACTGTCTGATCATGTACATCAAGAAGTTAATGATTGGTTGCAACGTTTCCCTGCTGAGCAAAAACGTTCTGCCGTGCTAGGTGGTTTGCATGCGATCCAACATGAGTATGGTTATTTGCCTGTCGAGCAGATGGATGCCTTAGCTGAAAAATTAGAGATACCAGCTATCTCGGTTTATGAAGTTGCATCTTTCTATTCTATGTTCGAGTTAGAGCCGGTCGGCAAACACACTATTGCAGTGTGTACCAATTTGTCATGCATGTTACGTGGCGGGGAACAGGTGCTTAATTATATAGAGAATAAATTAGATATTAAGTGTGGCCAGTCGACAGCAGACGGAAAATATTATTTAAAAAATGAAGAAGAGTGTTTAGCGGCGTGTTGTGGTGCGCCTATGATGCAGGTTAACCATGTGTACTATGAAAATTTAACTGAAGACAAGATTGATGAAATCTTGGACGGCCTGGAATAGTTTATGGACGACGTTGTATATAAAACACGTAACCTAGATACACCATGGTCTTATGAAACTTACCGTAAGGTTGGTGGTTATCAAGCGCTGGAGAAGATTTTAAATGAGAAAATTTCTCCTGAAGATGTTGTTGAATTAGTGAAAGCATCAGGCTTGCGTGGTCGCGGTGGTGCAGGGTTCCCTACTGGTATGAAATGGAGTTTTATGCCAAGAAATACCGGCAAACCAACTTACCTGGTATGTAACTCAGATGAATCTGAACCTGGTACATGTAAAGACCGTGATATTTTGCGGTTTAATCCGCATGCCTTGGTTGAAGGAATGATTATTGCCGGTTATGCGATAGGTGCGGGTGTTGGCTACAATTATATGCGCGGCGAATTTATGGATGAACCATACAAGCGTTTTAAGCAAGCATTAGATGAAGCTTATGAGCGCGGTTACCTGGGTAAAAATATTTTAGGTTCAGGTTTTGACTTTGAGCTTTATGATGCATTAGGTGCAGGTGCGTATATATGTGGGGAGGAAACTGCATTACTCGAATCGCTGGAGGGAAAAAAAGGTCAGCCACGATTTAAGCCACCGTTCCCTGCCGCCTTTGGTTTGTATGGCTGCCCAACTACAATAAACAATACTGAAAGTTTAGCCTCAGTACCTTCTATTATTAAACATGGCTCTGACTGGTTTGCAGAGTTAGGTATTCCTAACAATGGCGGCGTGAAATGTTTTTCTGTGTCAGGGCATGTGAGCAAGCCTGGCAATTTTGAAGTTTCTTTAGGTACGCCATTTAGTGAGTTATTAAAAATGGCCGGTGGTGTCTGGCAAGGTCGTGAATTAAAGGCAGTAATCCCGGGAGGTTCTTCAGTTCCTGTGATTCCAGGTAGCATCATGATGGAAACTAATATGGATTATGACTCTATTGGTAACGTTGGTTCTTTCCTTGGTTCCGGTGCTGTAGTGGTTATGGATGAAACTACCGACATGGTACAGGTATTAAGGCGAATTTCACGTTTTTATTTTTCTGAATCATGCGGTCAATGCACGCCGTGTAGAGAAGGTACGGGTTGGTTGTATCGTATGTTAACGCGCATGGTTAATGGCGAAGGCAAGTTATCTGACATAGACACTCTGGATGATGTGGCTGGTAAAATAAAGGGGCGAACAATTTGTGCATTAGGTGACGCTGCTGCCATGCCAGTACAAAGTTTTATTCAGCATTACCGTGAAGAATTTGTACATTATGTTGAACATGGTTGCAGCATAATGAGCAAACAAGAAAGCGCGGCATGAATATATGACTGATCTACAATCACAAGACTTGGTCACCGTGACAATAGATGGTGTTGAGATTCACGCACCACGTAATTCTATGCTCATAGAAGTGGCTGACCAGGCAGGCATAAATATTCCAAGATTTTGTTATCACAAACACTTATCAATTGCGGCCAACTGTCGTATGTGTATGGTGGAAGTGGAAAAAGCGCCTAAACCGCTACCCGCATGTGCCACGCCTGTGGCTGATGGCATGCAAGTGCATACACGTTCTGCACTTGCGCTTGATGCACAAAAAGGCACGATGGAATTTTTATTGATTAACCATCCGTTAGATTGCCCGGTGTGTGATCAGGGTGGAGAGTGTGAATTGCAAGATGTTGCGGTTGGTTATGGTAGTGATGTCGGGCGTTTTAATGAAAGAAAACGTGTAGTCAAAGATAAAAACATTGGCCCGCTTGTTTCTACTGACATGACGCGCTGTATTCATTGTACTCGTTGTGTGCGTTTCGGTACTGAAATTGCTGGTGTAAGCGAGCTGGGTGCCACCGGGCGTGGCGAATTTATGGAAATAGGTACCTATGTTGAGAAGTCATTGTCATCAGAGCTGTCTGGTAATGTTATTGACTTATGTCCAGTTGGTGCTCTTAATGCCAAGCCATCACGTATGCGCGCACGTGCATGGGAAATGGTGTCGCACTCAAATATTAGTGCGCATGATTCATTTGGCTCAAACTTGAGTATGCATACTTTGCGTAACGAAGTGATCCGTGTCGTGCCACAAGAAAATTCAGAACTAAATGAAACCTGGATTTCTGATCGTGACCGCTTTAGCTATGAAGGGATGTATAGCGAAAACCGATTGCGCCAGGTAATGCATAAGGAAGTGGGTGAATGGCAAACATCTAATTGGTCTGATGCGATTGATGCGGTGTCACATACTTTGAAGGAGTATGCACCAGATGAGATTGGTTTCTTGCTTAGTGCCAATCAAACTAATGAAGAATTATTTTTGGCTCAAAAGCTAGCGCGTGGTTTAGCTATTAACAACATCGACCACCGTATCTATCAAACAGATTTCCAGATGCAGGATGATGATCCGCTATTCCCATGGCTAGGAATGAATATTAAAGATGTTGAGTCTCAAGACTTGATTGTAATAATCGGTTCGGATTTAAGAACTGAACAACCCATGTTGGCACATAAAGTACGTCAAGCAACGCGTAATGGTGCCAAGGTTGTAGTGATCAATCCGCAGTATACAGATTGGCACATGCAGCTTGCAGCGCATGAAATCGTAAAGCCACAAGAGTGGTTGAACCAATTGTTACTGTTAGTCAGTGCGCTCAATCAACAAAGTGATAAACAAGTCCCCGCAGAATTACAGGCAAAATTACTTGATGTTGATGACTCTTTCAAACAGTTTATAGACATGTTGTTATCAGCAAATAATAGCTGTGTATTCGTTGGACAGTTAATGCAACAACATTATGATTATTCTGCTTTACGCTCTCTATCATATTGGATTGCGCAACTTAGTAATTCAACATTCGGATATGTATCTTTGGCGTCGAATAGTGCAGGTGCGGCGTTATTAGGTGCATTGCCTCATCGCTTACCTATGGCTGAGAAGGTAGCAGAGCCAGGGCTAAATTATTTACAAATGGTTAAGTCGCCAAGAAAAGTGTATGTATTAATGGGGATTGAGCCTGAATGGGATTGCGCTTTGCCGGCTAACACGCTTAATGCATTACAACAAGCGGATGTTGTTATCTCGTTTAGTTCTTTTGTTACTGACGCGATGCATGACTACTGTAACTGGTTGCTGCCAATTAACAGTTATGCTGAAGTTGAAGGCACAAAAATAAATATGGAAGGACGCTGGCAATCATGTAACAAAGTAGTAAGTTCCAGTGGTGAGGCCAAACCAGCATGGAAAGTACTGCGTATGCTTGGTTGTGAGCTTGGGCTGGATGGATTTGATTATTTGTCTATTTCGAATGTGCAATCTGAAATTTCGAGTAGCATTGATAAGACGTGCGAGTTTAGTAATGAGTTAACATCAATACCATTAATCGAAGTTAAGCAACACAATTCAGAAGACGTTTATTGTGTTAGTTCAACGCCTATTTATTCAATTGATGCGCTAGTAAGAAATGCTTCTTCATTGCAACAAGCACAGGCAAGTGATGAGTCCGCGGCCTATGTAAACGCCTTTGATATTGAGAAGTATGGTTTGGTTGAAGGTAAATGGGTGAAAGTTATTCAGGGCGATGAAAGTGGGATTTTTCAATGCGTGCTGGATAATAGAGTTTTGCCGGGTACTGTTTATATTCCTAGGGCTTTACCGCGCAGCGAAAAGCTTGGTGCGCTGTATGGTGCTGTTGAGTTAAAGAATTTATCAGTCGGATAACTATGATGTCATATTGGTACGCCATACCGGAGTTGTTCAGAGAGTTACTTATTACCTCCGTACTGATTGTGATGTTCCTGTTAGTGTT
>JANQKJ010000005.1 GCA_028281205.1 Gammaproteobacteria bacterium | reverse complement strand
CAGAACCAATAGGTGCTGCTAAGGGCATAATTGCAGCACAGCCAATATCCTCCAATGTTTTAGCTATAACTGGATCATCATTGGTGTATACCATCACTTCAAAGCCATCTTTAACTAAAATTTCTGCCGCCTTAATTGTATCAACGACATTGGGAAATAATGTTTTTTGATCAGCAAGCACTTCAAGCTTAACTAAGGCATGGCCAGCTAGTAACTCTCTTCCAAGTTTGCATACTCTTATTGCGTCTTCACAGTTAAAGCAGCCAGCTGTATTGGGCAAAATAGTAAATTCATCTACAGGTATATAATCAAGTAAATTTTGTTGCTCAGCGTCTTGGCCAATATTAGTACGCCGTAACGCCACCGTGACAACTTCTGCGCCACTTGCCAGTATGGCTTCTCGGGTTTGTTGGAAGTCTTTATATTTACCGGTGCCTACGAGTAAGCGCGAACTAAACTGACGCTCACCAAGTTGCCAAACTGAAGGAGTTATTTCCACTGAATTAATCTTTTAAAAAGTTATTAACCACCACCTACCGCATGGATGATTTCTACTACATCCCTTGACGATAGTATAAAGGATATGTGTTCACCGCGGGGTATTACTTCTTGATTCACTTCTACTGCAATTAGCTGGTCTTGAAACCCTAACTCGGCGAGCATGTCATTTATTGACATACCTTCCTTAATATCTATGGTTGCTCCATTAAGTACAATTTGCATGGTATTTTAATCTGTCTGGGATTGAATGCTAGTTAGCCCATAGTCTGTGACTTCGTAGCCTATTTTAGTACTAGAATATTGCTAGGATAAACACCTTTTAATACCACCATATTATATTCATGACTAAGCCTCAATCAGCCCTAAATGTTTACATCACAGTTGATACTGAGACATGGTGTGGTGGATGGAAAAATATTGATCAAAAATTTCCACATGCATTTGCTAATTATATTTACGGCAAAACTAACCAAGGTAATTTTGGTTTACCTTTCCAGCTAAAATTGCTTAATGATTATGGGCTCAAAGCAGTATTTTTTGTTGAACCATTATTTTCAATGCGTTTTGGCAAATCTTATCTGCAAGAAATCGTTGGCATGATTCTCGAGGCTAAACAAAGTGTTGAATTACACCTGCACCCAGAATGGACTGACGAATCAAAAAAAGTCATTTTCCCGCATATTAAAAATAAACGAGAACACCTTAAGTTCTTTTCTTTTGAAGAACAAAAAGAACTTATTTCATTAGGTATAGAATTATTATCCGAGGCTGGTTGTGAACAAATCACCGCCTTTAGAGCAGGTTCTTTTGGTGCTAATGATGACACTTTACGCGCTGCACAAGCATGTGGTTTGGCTTTTGATTCCAGCTACAATTACTGTATACCTGAATGTGAAATAAAAGCTTTTTCAGATATTCATCAGCCACAGGTATTCGAACGAATTACTGAAGTACCCATGACTACATTCGTTGATGGTATGGGTAAACGACGTCATGCACAATTAACTGCGTGCTCATTTGCAGAGCTTAAATCAAGTTTAGATCAAGCGTATAAACATAAATGGCGAAGTTACGTGTTACTGAGCCATTCTTTTGAACTTATGAAGCTGGCCCAGTCACAACCTGATAAAGTTGTTATTAAACGCTTTGAGAAATTTTGTGCTTACTTAAATGCGCAGCAAGATAAATTTAATACATGCTTCTTTAATGAACGGCTTATCACCGATCAAACGGATATCAAGCAACCCATAGGCGTAAATATAGTGCCTACCGCAAAACGCTACTATGAACAGTTAATTAGAAAAGCTGTTTGAGCGATAGCACACAACGTTTAGACTGCATGGCTTATTACAAAGCGGAATTTGCCTGATTTTTCAGCCGGAATTTGATTAACATACTCGACTTTTATATTAACATTCTCACCCAGGCTGGATTTAAACCCTGATATTACTTGCTGCTCATTTTCACTAGTAAAACTATTGTCTACTAACAGCATAACTCTAGTTAGATCTTTAGTTTCCTGAATAATCTTATACTCGAGAATATTAGCAAATTCTCTGAGTACATACCTTAATGCAGCGCCATGAATAACTGCACCGGATTGACTAACAACAAAATCAGAAGTTCGGCCTTGTATCTCCTTGAGTAAAGGTAGTCCCCGCCCGCAACTACAAGGCTGATCATCTAGCACACCGACATCACCGGTTTTATAACGTATAAATGGATACCCACTAGTAGCTAAATGGGTAATAACAATTTCACCTGCATCACCATTTGCGACAGCCTGACCGTGCTTATCAACTATTTCTACAATAATATCTTCAGCCGTGATGTGCATATTTCCTGCCGGGCACTCATGGGCAATAAAACCTGCATCTCTGCCACCATAACCATTGGCAACCGGACAGGCAAAACAAGTTTCAATTAATTCTCGTTGTTCTGGATATAAATATTCAGATGTCACAAAAGCAACCTTAATCCCAATATGTCTCATATCGATATCTTGTTCGATTGCAAACTTCGCGATACGTCCCAGTGCTGAAGGATAACCAAACAGTATTTTTGGCTTAATGCGTTTAATTTCTTGCAAGAACTGATGTAGTTTCGCTTCCGATAGTTCAAATGCTGGAAGCAAATGCGTGCGCAATAATTTATCTCTTATTAACCTGACTTTGTCTTGTGCTCCGAGTTCTATCGGCGAACCCCAAACAACAATTTCTGGATCTCCAATATCTACACCCCACCAACGTGTTGCTCGCCATTTAGCAGCAACATCATGACTTATCCGCTCTAAGCCAATAAAGAAGTTTAGCGGTTGACCACTGGAACCTCCAGTATTGAATTTGGCTAGACCTGCGGGCAGATCTGATTTTAGCTGGTGATAATTTTCACGAATAATCGTCTTATCAAGAAATGGAATCTGTGCTAATACATCCAGTGACTGGATATTGCTACAGTCGAGATTTAATTGTGTAAATAAGTCTCGATAGTAGGGTACATGCTGTTGTGCATGTTGTAATAATTTACTTAAACGTTGTATCTGTAACGCCTTAAGTTCTTCATTACTTTGCCATTGAGTCTTTTCAAGTTTGTTGCGCACTTTAACGGTGGTATGTTTTTTTAATCGCTCATGCACAGGGAATAACAACGATGATGCCAAGCGAGTGTATACACTGGAATACTCTTGTAGCTTAGGCAGGTACATTTTTGGCAAGCTCTTGATAAGTATTTAGCCATTGATCACGTACCGCTGGCCATGAACAGGTTTCCACTAGTTGCAGTCCTGCTTTAACTAACTTTGCACGTAACTCATCATCTGATAATACTCGGCAAACCTCATTAGCCATGGCTTGATAATCCTGACTATTCACTAGTAAAACGTTTTTCTCATGCTCAACCATATAAGGAATACCACCAACATTAGTGCTTACAACCGGTACGCTACTGGCCAATGCTTCTAAGATTGAGTTTGGCATATTGTCTACCTGACTTGGGTTTAACATCACGTGTGCAGACTGGTATAACTGTGGCATTTCTTTTCTATCCACGCGACCGGTAAAGGTAACTTTGTCATTCAGTCCAAGCTGTTGTACCAAGTTAGTTAGCTTATCTTTATCCGGGCCAGTCCCTGCTATTGTCAATCTGGCATCAGGGTATTGTTTCAATATCTCATTGAAAGCTTGAATCGCCATACCATTGTCATAAATTTTTTCTAAATTCCTCGCCACCAGTATATGTGGATGGGAAAAATCATCATGTGCATGAATTTTTTTAAAGCGTGCAATATCAATAATATTAGCAATCACTGATGTCTCAATATCAAATTTATTAAATACGGTATTTAAAAATTTAGATGGCACAATAATTTTTGCACTAGCATTCAGTGTCGGCTTAACAGTACGCAAGGATTTTTGTAAGAACTTCTCGGCCTTTCCACCCCGGTAATTCACTACTACTGGAACCTGCCTGATTTTTGCTACCCACACTGCAGGAGCTGCAAACAAGTGCCATGACCAACCTGAATTCGCCATAATATGAATAACATCTGTGCGCCCAGCCAGTTTCCATAACTGGATGACATATGCTAGTAGACGAAATAGTGCCCTTACTATTGGCAGTTTACTGACCCACACAGGTTTATAAGGCTGATTAGTTTGCACTAATTCAACACTTAAGCCTTCGCTTTTTAGTAACTCATGTAATTGCAAGGTTTGGTTAGCCATCCCTCC
>JANQKJ010000350.1 GCA_028281205.1 Gammaproteobacteria bacterium | reverse complement strand
TTTCATGCAGAAATGAGTAAAAAATAATCCAATTCAATAAAAAAGCGGGCTGTTTAAGCCCGCTTATCATACTACGCAATTATGAGGTAAGTGTATGAGAACTGCTACTCTTCAGTATTCGGCATTTTAAGCGCAAGGAACTGTGGTCCCTGGCGGCGCTGAATTAAAATGGAAGCAAATTTGCCTTGCGGTAACTTTTCAACAACCTCTTTCAATTGTTTTACTGTTTCAATTTTTTCACCATTAATGAGTTGCAATACATCTCCTTTACGAATGCCTGCAGCTTTCGCAGGGCCATCTAACACACCGATAACTTGCAGGCCATGGGACAACTCCATTTTTTCTAGCTCATCCTTAGTTAATACACGTACATCTAGACCCAACACACCATCGGATGTTTTTTCTGCTTTATCACTAACAATAGGGCGATCCGTATCAGGTAATTGACCAATCTTGACTTCAACTGTCTTGATCTTGCTATCACGCATGATCTTAAGTTTAACCTCTTCACCAACACGTACACGACCGACCATAGGTGGTAACGAAGCTGAACTTGTTACATCCTGGCCATTAAAGTTTAGTATTACATCACCGACTTTAATATCAGCATCTTCGACTGGACTACCATCCATAATTTTCGCAACTAATGCACCCATGGGCTTTTCCATACCAAAAGATTCAGCCAATTCGCGCGTGACTTCTTGTATGTAAACACCCAGCCAACCGCGTGACACATAACCATGGTCTCTTAATTGATCGATTACATCCATAGCCACTTCTACTGGAATTGCAAAAGACAATCCCATAAACCCACCTGTACGGCTGTAGATTTGTGAATTAATACCTACCACTTCACCATCTAAATTAAATAACGGACCACCTGAATTACCTGGATTAATTGCCACATCAGTCTGGATAAATGGCACATAATTTTCATTTGGTAAACTTCTACCTTTGGCACTTACAATCCCGGATGTGACTGAATGATCAAAGCCAAACGGCGAACCAATCGCTAATACCCACTGACCTACTTTTAACTCTTTGGCCGAACCTAATTTCACCACCGGCAGATCATTAGCATCAATTTTAAGTAACGCAATATCACTGCGTGGATCACTACCGATAATTTTTGCTTCTAATTGGCGGCGATCACCTAACTTTACAATAATCTCATCCGCACCTTTAACAACATGATGATTTGTTACGACATAACCATCATCTGAAACAATAAAACCTGAACCCAGAGAACGTGAATTAAAATGTTCTTCATGTGGTCCTTGTCCACCAAAAAATTTTTCTAGAAAATCACCTAAAGGACCGTCTTGAGGAAGATCAGGGATCTCGACATTTGGCGGAAGACCACTGCGTACTGTTTGTTGTTTAGTAGTGCTGATATTAACAACAGCATTAGAATTACTTTCAACCAGTTTGGTAAAATCAGGCAGGCCATGATCTGCACTTGCGACGGACAACGTAGCCACATAAATCAGCGCAAATACATATAAAAACGATAGTAGTTTAGTTTTTTGAAACAAAGCTTTTCTCCTTCTTTAATCAGCTTTATGCATACATAGTTTCATCATTTTTGCCTTTAATTATTCCTTTCAAGCAATGATTCAATCCATTTTCGAATCACCTAATTGACACAAACGAACAGCAGAAAGTTCTGTATAGAAAACTAGCTACTCGCTATGTACTATAGACGAACCTATCATTTTGACAGTTTCGTTTGGCACTTCTCCCAGTACAGTAATTTGATGCTCATCAAACCCTCTAGAAAAAGCATTAATTGACCCACGTCGACTCAAGCCTTCAAACAAACGCTTAGGCTGGCGCGGTTTAATAATAAACACAGATACAGACGCAACCCCATCCGATACCACCATATGATGTACAGGTTCATCGCTGGTAGTCATTATACGTTGGCTGATTTTACTAACTGAAAATCCAGGAGGTAATTTTGATACACGCCAACCTTTTTCATGCTGTAGTTGTGTACGTGAATACTGAGTTGCTTGTCCTGATTTTCTCCAGGTGAAATTTTCAATATCATTTTCCGGATAGAAATTAATATGGTCCACTGAGTCCAAGTACTCTACATGGGTAAACATTACCTCTTCCAGTAAATGCCCACGCGGATGAATCATCTTAGAACGCAGTAACATACCTGTGTCAGGCTCAATACATAATTCATAGCCATAACGGAACTGGTCAATCGGTTTAATAGCCAGTAATTTACATTTATGATCTGCAATTCGATTAATAGGACCAGAAACTACCTTATAGTTTTTAGTTAGGCTCTCTAGCTCTCGCGGCACTATAGTGGGAATACCATGATTGGCAGAAGAAGGGTCAACCGTCACAAGTCTGCGATTAGGCCAAACACAGGTGACTGTTTCAGTGTCACGCACTACTTCGCGTGGTTCGCCACTTAGAGAAGTTAAACGTTCTTTTACCACACCATCGACCATGCCACGCACAATTCGCATTGTGTGCAGTTGGCCACTATGCATAAACACAAATGTCCCCTGATAATTAATCTGATCGACATTGCTGAGCATTTTATCGATCAGCGCATGTCCATCAGATTCAGCTTGGGCATTTAGTGGCAGCGTATTTGGTTGCTGTGCTTGTGCAAGTGTTGCAAATAAAACAGCACTCGCAGTAATAAAGAATCTTACTAAGTTAATTTTCAACATCCTTCAGCTCAATAATTTCCACATACGGCGAAATAATTCTTTGACTTCCAAAGCCAGCATGACCTTGGATATAAGGATTCAGTTCTTGGTAATAGATATTTTCTTGAACTTGAGGCGCCACTTGTTTAGGTACTACTTGAATCTTTTCTACTGGCTGACTGGCTCTAGCAACTGACTGTTGAGCTGTCGCTGGTGCAAACTCAACACGCTGGGAATTTTGTATTGCTAATGTTTCAGCAGGCTTCATTTCAGCAACGGGTTCTTGCTGGTTAAGTGCAACTTCTGGAGTATCTATGGTGGCTGGTTGATTGAAATTTTGATATGTGACAACTGAGAATGCGGCGACTGATGCGGCGACCGCGAGTCCTGCGACTTGTTTTAAATGACTACTTACACGTTTAATTTTTACTTGAGTAGCTGATTCTTCTTCCTGCTCGTAGCCTTGTTCACTAATAGCTTGTATGACTTGCGATGAAAAATCTTTATCAATTTGCGCAGGAAATTGTTTTTTCAACACAGCGCTAACAGCATTGTAGCGTAGCCAGGTTTTTTCACCCGCAGTCTTTGCCAGGATATTGGTATTTAATCTGCGCCGTTCAAATTCAGAAAGGTCCTCATCTAGGCTGGCACTAATTAATTCCAAATCTGTTTCATTTAGTTCATTGTCTGCACTCATATCATTGACTCTAGTGTAAGTAAAAATTCATTAATCCATTAATGGCTGTACAACTTTATCGATGGCTTCACGTGCTCTAAATATTCGCGACCTCACAGTGCCAATAGGACATTCCATTGTCTCTGCGATTTGCTCATAACTCATACCTTCCAACTCACGCAACGTAATAGCCATTTTCAAATCTTCCGGTAATTGATGTATGGCATCAAATACCTTTTGTTCTAATTCCTTCGACTGCAGTACACGATCAGGCGTTGAATGATCGCGCAATACTACCGCATCATCAAAATATTCTGCATCTTCAACATCTACCTGGCGATCTGACTGTCGACGGGATGCCGAAAGCAAGTAATTCTTAGCAGAGTTCACAGCAATTCGATATAGCCAAGTATAGAATGCCGCGTCTCCACGAAAATTCTTTAGCCCACGGTAAGCCTTAATAAACGCTTCTTGCGCTACATCTTGCGCTTCCTCGGAACGCACATAACGGCTCACCAAATTAACTACTTTGAACTGATATTTCTGCACCAGCAGGTCAAATGCACGCGTATCCCCTTGCTGTGCACGTTCAACCAGTTCCTTATCGTTATTATTATTCTCGCCCATTTTGGGCTTATCTCCTTGAGCGAATTGCTATCCGCTGATGGTATGACTATGTTAGATCAATGAAGTTCGCCCAACTCCAGGTAGAATGGGCATTTACGGCGATATACTAACGATAGATGCTAACGGCGTCACATCTTTTGTGACAGAATTGGAAAATATGAGTTCAAAAGCCACACAAACAGAGCCCAAAGGTACAGCTAGATCCCATGATTATGACGTATTAATCCTGGGCAGTGGTGCCGCCGGATTAAGTACCGCCCTGCATATTGACCAAAACTTACGCATTGCGGTCATTTCCAAAGCCGAGTTAAGCAGTGGTAACACCTCTTATGCGCAGGGAGGCATTTCCGCAGTGCTTGATGATAATGACTCATTCGACCAACATATTGAAGACACAATTTCGGCCGGCGCAGGCTTATGCAACCCTGATGTGGTTGCAAAAACTGTTTCTGAAGGAAGCGATGTTATCGACTGGCTACTCTCCATAGGAGTGGATTTCACACGTGAAACTAACCCGCAAAACACGCATCAATTACATTTGACCCGCGAAGGTGGCCATACGCGCCGTCGTGTTGCCCATGTAGCCGATGCTACTGGCAATGCGGTGCAAAACCAGTTGATTGATAGTGTTCGCAAACGGGAACATATAGATTTATTCGCCAATTATATTGCGGTAGATCTCATCACCACCCGTAAATTGGGTCGGCAAAATAATCTTTGCGTCGGTGCCTATATCTACAATATTAACAGTGGCCAAGTGGAAGTATTTCGTGCCAAGAACGTGGTACTTGCCACAGGTGGCGCAAGTAAAGTGTACTTATATACCAGCAACCCTGACGGTGCCTGTGGTGACGGACTGGCCATGGCCTGGCGCGCGGGTTGCCGTGTTGCGAACATGGAATTTATGCAATTCCACCCAACCTGCTTATACCATCCTAAAGCCAAATCCTACTTACTAAGTGAAGCCATTCGCGGTGAAGGTGGAAAAATCACTCTAGAAGATGGCACCGAATTCTTGCATGAGTTTGACCCACGCGGTGTGCTAGCGCCAAGGGATATTGTCGCGCGTGCTATCGACTATATGATGAAAAAGCATGGTCTTGATAATGTGTATCTAGACATTAGCCACAAACCCGCTGATTTTATTAAACAGCATTTTCCAAATATTCATGCGCGTTGTTTAGCACTTGGGTACGATATGACCAAACAGCCCATACCTGTAGTACCCGCCGCACATTACACTTGTGGAGGTGTCGTTACTGACGAACATGGTCAAACCGATATCGCACAATTGTATGCTGTGGGTGAAGTTGCATTCACTGGCTTGCATGGTGCTAACCGCATGGCCAGCAACTCATTACTAGAATGTTTAGCTTATGGGCGTTTCGCTGGCCAACATATTAACCGCTCCACTAATACCGCAACTGAGCATATTGATATTCCTGGCTGGGATGCCAGTCGCGTATCAGATTCAGATGAAGAAATCGTCGTGGCACACAACTGGGATGAAATTCGTCGTTTTATGTGGGATTACGTGGGCATTGTGCGTAGTGATAAACGCCTGCAAAGAGCCAAACATCGCGTCGACTTACTGTTAAATGAGATTGATGAGTACTACAGCAATTTTAAAGTTACCAGCGATTTAATCGAATTACGTAATATCGCTGTGGTGGCAGATTTAATTATTCGCAGCGCATTAGAACGCAAAGAGAGTCGCGGCTTACACTACACGCTAGATTATCCGGAAACAGATCACTCACTTGATAATGTAAATACTTTTTTAACACCTGACCTTAGTCAGCCCTTCGCCGGTTGGGATACAGAAACTCACTTAATTAACCGCAACAAATAATTT
>JANQKJ010000295.1 GCA_028281205.1 Gammaproteobacteria bacterium | reverse complement strand
GCTAGCATGATATCTAAAATAATTATTGCCATTGTCATACTTGCTGTGACTGTATTCAGCTTATGTACTTATCGTGTTGATGAGACTGAACGCGCTATTCTTTTCAAATTTGGAGAGATAAAAAAAGCTGACATCGAACCCGGCTTACACTGGAAAATTCCATTCATTACCAATGAAAGAAAATTCGACTCGCGCATTTTAACACTGGACGTACAACCCGACCTTTTCCCGACCAGTGAAAAGAAATATGTCTTCGTAGACTTTTTCGTGAAATGGCGCATTGATAATGTACGTGATTATTTTGTCGCAACCGGCGGCTTAGAAGAACGTGCCAATAGTCGTCTTAGCCAAATCACAAAAGATGAACTGCGTGATGAATTTGCCTCCCGCACTATTACTGAAGCAGTATCAGGTGAACGTGCCGACATCATGAATGCATTAGTAGTAAAAGCAAATGCCTTAACCAACCAGCTAGGCATAGAAATTGTCGACTTACGTGTAAGTCGTATCGACTATACTGATGATATTAGTGGCGCGGTTTATGAACGTATGCGCGCAGAGCGTAATCGAGTTGCGAAAGACTTTCGTGCACGCGGCCAAGAATCCGCAGAAAAAATTCGTGCTGCAGCGGACCGGGAGAGACAGATCACTCTGGCAGATGCGTATAAAGAATCTGAGCAGTTACGCGGTGAAGGTGATGCCACTGCGACAAACATTTATGCCCAAGCTTATGGAAAAGACAAAGAATTCTATACTTTCTCCAGAAGCTTGACCGCATACAAGCAAACCTTCAATAGCAAAGACGATGTACTCGTGCTGGAGCCGGACTCACAATTCTTTGATTATTTTAAACAATCAGACCCCCAATAGGAGCAGCTCCTAATCTTCAAGCACCATGGCTAACGAGCTGCTAGCCGCTTTTGCTCTGGTTCTTGTGCTGGAGGGAATACTTCCTTTTGTTAGCCCAAGAACCGTGCGTAAAGTTTGGGAAAATATTTCTACCATGTCTGATCAAGCGCTGCGCATATTTGGGTTGGTGAGTATGGTGGTAGGCGTGTTACTCTTAACCTTTATACGTCAAAGCTAAATATTCACTGTCATGTCCTCACGCACTCGCTGGTTACTCCCTGCCGGGATCGAAGAAGTACTGCCCAAAGAAGCCGCAGTACTTGAATCTTATCGCAGGAGATCACTCGACTTATTTGCTGCATGGGGATACCAACTTGTAATCCCGCCTTTCATTGAGTTTCTGGACTCTCTTTTAATTGGTGAGTGTGAAGATCTAAACCTGCAAACATTTAAATTAACCGACCAATTATCAGGCCGTACTATGGGTGTGCGCGCGGATATGACTCCCCAAGTAGCACGTATAGATGCACACATGATTAAAAGCAATGCACCTTCGCGCCTGTGCTATTGCGGAACAGTGCTGAATACTCGTCCCGAAACAGCAGGTGGCACACGTAGCCCGCTACAACTTGGCGCTGAGTTATATGGACACAACGGTTTAGCTAGCGATACAGAAATAATCTCGCTAATGACAACGACTTTGCAAACTAGCGGTATCGACCAGACATTACTCGACATTGGACACACGGGTATTTATGAAGCACTTGTTACTGCGGCCAAGTTAGATGATGAGATTGAAGGCGATTTGTTTAGTATGTTGCAACGCAAATCCTCACCAGACATCACATCACTGTTAGCGACTATTGAATGTGACTCGAATCTTAAGCAAGCCATTATCAAACTAGTCGATTTACATGGCACTGCTGATGTCTTGCAGCAAGCCAGGGAAGTGCTTGCGGTGGGCGGCGATAAAGTTTTACAGTGCATCAACTACATCGAAGAACTTACCAGTAACTTAAGCACTAAGCTTGGCAACACTGCCATTCACTATGACCTTGCTGAAGCTCGTGGTTACCACTATCAAAAAGGCATAGTATTCACCGCCTTTTGCGCGAAAAGCGGAACAGAACTAGCACGCGGTGGACGTTACGATAATATTGGTGAAACATTTGGGCGCGCTCGACCTGCCACTGGTTTTAGCACCGACTTGCGTCAACTTATTACTGCATCCAAGCTGACTCCATCAGCTCAAAGCACTCCAGCAATCTATGCTCCCCTGGATGATGACCCAAACTTATCAGCCACCGTGACTGAATTGAGGTCTCAGGGTAGAACAGTGATTAATGGGTTAACTGAAGACGCAGATGAAGCAAATGCTTTAGGTTGCACACAAATTTTATATAACAAAAATAAACAATGGGTCATTAAAGACATTTAGATCTAAGGAAGTATAAATGAATAAGAATGTAGTTGTTTTGGGCACTCAATGGGGAGATGAGGGCAAAGGCAAAATCGTCGACATGCTTACGGCACAAGCTGATGCGGTAGTTAGATTTCAAGGTGGTCATAACGCTGGCCACACTATTGTTGTTGGTGATGAAACTACAATATTGCATTTAATTCCTTCTGGCATTTTGCGCGACAATGTTGAGTGTTACATCGGTAACGGGGTTGTGCTATCACCGGAAGCACTGCTGGAAGAACTCAGCATGCTAGACAAGCGTGGCCTTAACGCACGTGATAAGTTATTTATATCCGACGGCTGCCCGTTAATTCTTCCTTACCACATCCTGCTGGACCAGGCACGAGAGAAAGCACGCGGCAAATCGGCTATAGGCACAACTGGACGAGGCATTGGCCCTGCTTACGAAGATAAAGTTGCCCGCCGCGGTTTGCGCGCCGGTGATTTTCTTAACGTAACCAATACCATTGCTAAACTTGAAGGCATCCTTGACTACCACAACTTTGTTTTAAAGAATTACTTTCAGCATGATACTTGCGACCTGGCTCAACTCTCAGATCAAATAAGCGCTTGGGCAGAAAAAATATCCCCAATGATTAGTGATGTAAGCGCACAGTTACATAAGTTGCAACAACAAAACAAAAAGATTCTATTTGAAGGCGCGCAAGGTACGCTGTTGGATATCGACCATGGGACTTACCCTTATGTCACATCATCTAACACTACTGCCGGGGGTGTATGCGCAGGCAGTGGTGTAGCACCTAACTCTATAGATTATGTATTAGGTATCGTTAAAGCTTATACCACACGTGTCGGAGGCGGCCCGTTCCCTACTGAATTATTTGATGATGTTGGCGAAGAACTAGGTACACGTGGACATGAATTCGGTGCAACTACCGGCAGGCAACGCCGCTGTGGCTGGTTGGATGCAATAGCACTCAAACGCGCAATGAATCTTAATGGCATTACTGGCATATGCTTTACTAAACTTGATGTGCTGGATACATTAGATGAACTAAAAATATGCACTTCATATCAAGTGAATGGCGAAACTCTGGAATCACTCCCTCTTAATGCTGAAAACATTGAAAACTGCCAGCCTAACTATATTTCACTTGCGGGCTGGAAAAGCTCAACCGTGAGTGTCACCGAGTTTGACCAGTTACCTGAAAATGCAAAAAAATATATACAAAAAGTTGAAGAATTATTAGGTGTACCTATTGACATCATTTCTACAGGGCCAGAACGCAGCGAAAATATAATTCGCCTGAACATCTTCTAAACCTAGGCTTATAGCGTGCAGCACATTCTTAACAATTTTTTCTTATGTTTTAAGAACTCGTGCGAATCAACTTGGATTTCCTTATCAACAACAAAGTCATTGCGCTGATAGAACTGCACTGCTGCATTATTTGAAGCAAATACAAAAACCTGCAAAGTTGGGAACTTGTAATAGCGGGCACGTTGCTTAACCTCAGTCAGCAATTTCCGCCCTAGACCCAAATGCCGATACTCAATTGCTACATAAATAGCATCTAAGTGCCAACTATCATTTATTCGGTTATCACGAAAATACTTTAAATATTGTTTCTTCGACGCAGTGTAATTCTGCAATAAACTTTCATCAAGTATCAATCCAGTTGCAGGAAAACTTAACGCCATGGCTATAGGTATATCTTGCTCAATTTCAGCGACTAACGTATTAGCATAGGAGTAATGTACTTCTCTAGCTAGTTGCTCTGCTAATAAAGTTATAGCTGATTTATCTAACTTTGAGTCTTGGAGCAAGTAATTTACCGCATCTTCAGATGCTTCATTAATCATATGGGCAATTGCAGAGCAATCCTCCACTCTCCCCTCTCGGATTCGGCAATCACTAGCTACATTCACTTATAAGCCCCATCAATAATAATTAGAACACCTGTAAGCATGTTAATTATATCTATATGAAACTTTAACATAGACTATATTGAGTTACTGTTACTAACCAAAAAGGCTAAAAAGCACTATTCAAATGCACGAACAGGAATATATAAAGTTAACCCTACTTGCTGGCATTTATATATTATTGTTCA
This sequence comes from Gammaproteobacteria bacterium, assembly GCA_028281205.1. Taxonomy (GTDB): domain Bacteria; phylum Pseudomonadota; class Gammaproteobacteria; order UBA4575; family UBA4575; genus UBA1858. Next base: position 9,505 of record JANQKJ010000295.1, on the reverse strand, counting down.
CTTATGAGCAGTACCGGCCATACTTCCAGCAAAGAAAGGGCCATGCTCAACATTCTGCGCGTAATTTATTTGTTGCTGTCATCAACGCAATTATTTCTGCATTATTCATGGTTATTGCTATTAGCCAGACTTCCCAATGGGCACTTGAAAATAATTTTGGAATATTGAATCAGTTAAATTTACCAACAATATATACCTATCTAATAGCAATACTTTTAATCGATAGTTGGCAGTATGCCTGGCATCGTATGAATCATGTCATTCCATTACTATGGAAATTTCACCGAGTTCATCATAGTGACAAAGACATGGATGCAAGCACCGGCCTGCGCTTTCACCCAATCGAAATTATTTATTCAAATACATTACGCATCGCAATCATCCCTCTCGCAGGCGTTCAAGTAGAACACTTGATTGCATATGAAATTATCTTGTTGCCAATCATTCTTTTCCATCATAGCAATATTAAAATTAATGAAAATCTAGATAAGCTATTAAGAATTATCATAGTCACTCCACATATACATCGTCTGCATCATTCCAATATTAAAAAAGAGACTGACTCTAATTATTCGAGCATATTTTCAATATGGGACCGCTTATTCAATTCTTTCACTATGCGTTCGATAGAAACTGAATTTGAACTTGGCTTAGGTGAAAAATATAGCGCCAAGGAATGGAATAGTTTTAAAGGAATGCTGGCCATTCCCTTCAGGAAGGATTAAAAACGGGCTTTATTATTTATGTTGCTGATATGCTTCAAACAACTGATCAAACTCTTCAGAAGTCATTTGCATCTCATGTGTTTGCAAGCCTGGGTGACGCCTATCAGGAGTCACTCTTCGCTCTCTTAAAACAACTTCACCAGTTTGAACTTTCATAGGAAAGCGTGGAAGTGATTTTTGTTCAGCTCTTCTATTTTTCTCAGCTCTAACTTTAAAACGCGATGAAACTTTCATTGCCATGTGACCTCATTTAAAACTGAATTTAGATTTTACTCTTATAGAAATAAAAGTGTGTGAGCATACTCACGCAACGTTTCTATTCACCTGTACATAACTATTTTAAAAACATGAACCGGATCACAATATTAAAATAAATTTCAATTCTCTGTAATAAAGTTAACTTATTGTTTATTAAATCTTAATAGCTAAATCATGCAATTCCAAAAAATAATAAACATTACGCTTTAATTCTAGTAACTCTCTGATTGTTATTTAGTTTATTTAAAATAAATTGCCACTCCTATTAAATCCCAGACACTTTGTAACCCTATACAAAAAAAAGCGCGTTTGTATAACAATGATTGCAATCGTTAAATTAATAAACGATGTAAATAATTTTCAAGCCTAGAAAAATGCTTGATATAAAGTTACATAGAAGGGAGAAACAATATGAGGACACCCACGCTTTGGAGTAAAGCATTTACTTCACTCTTGTGCGGTCTGCTAGCAATTGGAGCATTCGCACCTCTCACTGTCTTTTCTGCCAAACTCGAAGTTCCATTTGAAAACTATGGAGACAATCCATCCAAGTTAGATGACATCGTACAAGATCAAGATTGGTTACTTGTTCTTGGACGTGCATTTTTCTGGGATCAGCAAATGGGTAGTGACGGCGGATCATGTGCAAGCTGTCACTTTAGTGCAGGTGCAGACAATCGACTAACCGGACAACTGAACCCAGCATTCCGCGCCCCAGGTGGCGGTGACACAGAATTCGGTTGTGTAGAAGGCTCCGATTGTGAAACCAATCCTGGGACAACAGGCTCTGGTGGCATTGCCGGACCTGAATATACTTTCATTGAGGAAGACTTTCCATTTAGACAATTCATTGATGATGAAAATGGAAATATGATTATTGATGATCGTAATGCGCCATTACGAATAAACACTAACGATGTACTCTCATCAGCTGGATCATTTGATGCTCACTTCATTAGTTCTTTCTATGGTGAAGAAAAGTGCGGAAAAGCTAGCTCAGATATCTTTTATAAAACTACTCGCCATGGTCGATTAGCAAAACGTGCCGTCGAGCCACGCAATACGCCATCTGTAATCAACACAGGCATGTTTCAAAGAAACTTCTGGGATGTTCGCGCGAATAGCATGTTCAATGGTGTCGGCGTATTCGGTATGAGCGACATTCTTCACGACCCGAACAAACGCTTAATCCAATTTGAAGATGGAGAAGCGTCACTTACATACTTAACTTTAGAAAACGCAAGTTTGGCGTCTTTATCTGTTGGACCGATACTTGATAACTTAGAAATGTCATGTGAAGGCCGCACATTTGCAGACGTGGCACGTAAAATTCTTTACACACGACCTTTATACAAGCAACGTATCGCTAAAACTGACAGTACTTTTGGAATACATGGCCCATTTGGTGACCTCAGAGACAAACGTGGTCGTGGTCTACATGATGACTTGCGTTACTACAATTTAATTAAAATGGCTTTCAAACCTAAGTGGTGGAAAGCTAAAGGCCTTTGGAAAATTGAAAATGGTGAGCTAATTAAATTAGGCAAGTACAGCTACGAAGATGGCTATGCACAAATGGAAATCAACTTCCCAATGTTTTGGGGATTGGCTGTGCAGAAATATCAGCATAGTTTGATTTCAGATCAGTCGCGCTGGGATATTGCTGACAATGCTGGTTGCTTTGACGCACCACCAAGTCCTATCGGTCAACCACCAAATACACCACCACTTGTTGCTGAGTGTATTAAGCCAGTATCAGAAGGCGGCCTAGGTCTATGGTCCGAAGCGGAAGAAAGAGGTCGAGTACTATTTAATGGAGTTGCAGGTTGTGCAGCATGTCATGGTGGTGACATGTTCAGTACTGCTGCCATGGACAACGATGGCAATATGGCCGAGATGCTTTTATTAGGATTTGGGCCACCAAATGCACCATTAATCTTAGCCGAGGGTGGTGTATTTAATACTGGAGCGAATGTCCTAGCACAGGATCTGGGCGCGTATGCAACAGATGCTTATGGCATACCTCTCTCCTACACCATGCAATTGGCTACCGGTAATGTTGTCGATAAACATGCAGACATTTGCAACATCGTACCAGTAGGGCCAAATTCGGCACCGCTAGGACCAATCTGTGCACCTGACGGCACAGTGCTAAGGCCAATCGACTGGTCAACTCAACGCGTTGAAGTGGGTGGCGCGATGAAGTCTCCCTCATTACGTAACACAGCACTCACACCGCCATACTTCCACTATGGTGGATATGCAAGCTTGAGCCAGGTAATGGACTTCTATGCACGTGGTGGCAGCGCGCGTGACATACCAGAAGGATGCACACAACCAGGACCAGGCAATCCTAATCCTGCAAACCCTTGCACAGGTGACACTTCTGGATCTGGACCATTAGGTCAAACACCATTTGAAGACATTGGCAAAAATGGTGCACCACATGGCTCTAATGTGGCCGGTGCAATAGCTGCAGGTTCAGCTGGCATGAGAGCCTTAGCTGCAAGTGGCGCTCCATTCTCTTCAATTGAGCAACAAAAAGCCGACATGGTCGAGTTTATGAAGTCACTTACGGATCCTCGCGTCCAATGTGATGCTGGTGTATTTGATCACCCAGAACTTGTGCTCTTTACTGGCTCAAAAGCTCGGGATAGAAACCGTGACGGTCGCGCTGACGATAAGAAAGTTCGTATCCCAGCTGTGGGCATTGAAGGCTATGCGCATAGGAGGCCAGAATTGTGCTTACCAAATGCAGGTGACTTATTTGAGCCTGCTATGGGTAACCGCATAAAAGATGGGCGCAAAAAAGCCTCAACACAATGATGTAGTTGTAACCACATCATATCCTCAACAAGCCCCGAGCAATCGGGGCTTTTTTTTACTTCGCAATTAACAAGTAAAATGATGTTACCATCGTAAAACACTTTCCCATACAAACACCTCCCTATTTTCCTCAGCATGACTAAATCAAAAAAACGTAAACACAGTCGTGACCCACATGCTGAACGAGAAGCAAAAAAATACCAACACCCTATTGCAAGTCGTGAGTTCATATTAGAGGTCATTGAAAATAACAAAGGCCCTGCCACATTTACCAAAATAAAAAAAACACTACAGATATCCAGTGAGAGAGATCTACAATCACTGGAACACCGCTTACGTGCTATGGAACGTGATGGTCAGTTAGTACGCAACCGCCAGGGATCTTATCTACCCGTAGGTCATGCTGACTTAGTACGCGGACGCATTATCGGCCACCCTGATGGTTTCGGTTTCCTAAATCCAGACGAACACGGCCAAGCAGATATTTTTTTATCGCCCCGCGAAATGCGTGCCGCACTGCACGGTGACCGTGCCGTTGTGCAAGTTACTCACACAAAAAGAGATGGCCGCAAAGAAGGTCACCTTGTCGAAGTATTAGAACGACATAACGAACAAGTTGTTGGTCGTTACCACGAGGAACAAGGCATGGGTTTTGTTATTCCAGATAACAAACGCATCCACCAGGACATTTTTATTCCAACCACAGGCAAGCAAAAAGCGGTACATGGTCAAATTGTTATCGCCAAAATTATTGAGCACCCAACTAAACGCAAACAACCGATTGGCGAAATTATTGAAGTACTAGGAGAACATTTAGCACCCGGTATGGAAATTGACATTGCCGTGCGTGTGCATGGCATTCCAAACGAATTTCCTAAAGAGGCTATAAATGAAGCGCAAGCCTTCTCTGAAGATTCTATCACTCAAGAATTAGATCAAAGACAGGATCTACGTGCATTGCCTTTTGTCACTATCGATGGTGAAGATGCCAAAGATTTTGATGATGCTGTGTATTGCGAAACACTCAAAGACGGCTGGAAGCTGTATGTCGCTATAGCCGATGTATCTTTTTATGTTCAACCAGGCAACGAGTTGGATAAAGAAGCACAATGGCGTGCAACATCGGTATATTTTCCTGGCTTCGTAATTCCCATGCTGCCGGAAAACTTGTCCAATGGTTTATGTTCTTTAAACCCAAACATACCTCGATTATCCATGGTATGCGAAATGAGTATTTCTTCTGACGGCGAAATGCAAAGTTATAAATTTTATAATGCTGTCATTCAGTCTCATGCACGTTTAACTTATACTCAAGTTGCTGCAGCTATCGTGGACAAAAAAGTTAAGGCACGAAAATCTATTGGCAAACTCTGCACGCACCTGGATGAACTTTATCTGTTATTCAAATCTTTATTGCAACAGCGCAGCCTGCGTGGCGCCATTGATTTTCATACTACTGAAACCAAAATAGAATTTGGTCCAGATAAAAAAATCATCCGTATCTATCCATACGAACGCAACGACGCACATCGGGTAATTGAAGAATGCATGATTGCCGCAAATGTGGCTGCCGCAAAATTTTTAACTAAACGTAAGTTCCCAAGCTTGTACCGCATCCATGAAGGACCTACTGCGACTAAACTTAAAGAATTGAGACAACTATTAAAAACTCTTGGACTGAACTTGCCGGGCGGTGAAAAACCACAACCAAAACATTATGCACAACTTATTAAGCAGATAAATCAGCGTGAGCAAGACCGCTGGATTGAAACTATGTTACTGCGCTCATTATCACAAGCTGTATATAGTCCAGACAATGTTGGTCATTTTGGTTTAGCACACCCTTTATATGCGCATTTCACCTCACCTATTCGACGCTACCCAGATTTAATCGTACACCGAGCAATTAGTCATCTAATCGCAAAAAGAAAAGCTAGTACATTTTTCTACACACACAATGACCTAGTATTACAGGGTGAACATTGCTCTATGGCGGAACGGCGCGCAGATGATGCCACGCGGGATGCAGAAAACACTCTTAAATGTGAATTCATGCAGGACAAAATTGGTAAAGCATTCACCGGCTCTATTACAGGAGTCACTTCCTTTGGATTATTCGTCGAACTAAATGATGTTTATGTAGAGGGCTTAGTTCACATCAGTACACTGGCAGATGACTACTACCAGTTTAACCCCAACACTATGACACTGGAAGGTGAGCTAACCCACAAAACTTATCGTCTTGGTGACACTTTAGATATTATTGTCAGTCGAGTAGATATCGATGAGCGTAAAATTGATTTCATACCAGAGCAAAATAAATCGCCCGCTAGACGTAAACGCAAAAAAATCAAGCGCAAGTAATACTCAATGAGTAAGAAGGAAATCATACCTGGGATACACACTGTTAGCACTCTACTTAATCATCAACCTGAGCGCGCGCATTCACTTTGGCTGGAACAGAATAAACATAACACCCGTATTGACGCTTTAGTCCAACAGGCTCGCTCACTTGGTATTGCCATTCAATCAGTACAGCGAACTAAGCTGGATCAATTATGTGAGGGTACACAACACCAAGGCATTGCCGCTTCATGCTCTGTTACCACACTATTAGATGAACATAGACTCTGCGATCAGCTGCAACATTCAGACACACCAGCATTATTGTTGATCCTGGATGAAGTGAGTGATCCGCATAATTTTGGTGCCTGTCTGCGTAGCGCAGACGCTGCAGGGGTTGATGCTGTGGTTATTCCGCAGCGAAATTCGGCGCCGCTCACTCCTGTTGTACATAAAATAGCCTCTGGTGCGACTATCCACTTACCCATTGTTAAAACAGCAAATTTATCCAGATTCATTGATACGCTTAAAAAATTGGGCATCTGGGTCTATGGTGCTGCTGGCGAAGCCACAGATTCAATTTACACTGCCAACCTGACTCACCCCACAGCAATTATCATGGGTGCTGAAGGACAAGGCTTACGACGCCTCACTCAAGAGCGCTGTGATCAGCTCTATTCACTGCCCATGCTCGGAGACGTAGAAAGCCTTAATGTGTCAGTGGCAACCGGAATATTCTTATTTGAGGCAGTACGCCAACGTAGTTGCTGAATGTCCATTGAATATTAATAGCACCTCACGTACACTGCGCGTCTTTATTTTCAGCTACCTTTCCTCACCGTTAATGTCGGCGGGAGGACTTAGACCTTAAGGAGCCACAATGAGACATTACGAAATTGTATTCTTGGTCCATCCCGACCAAAGTGACCAGGTGTCAGCCATGGTCGATCGCTACAAAATCATGATTGAAAATGGCAGCGGCAAAGTTCATCGCCTGGAAGATTGGGGCCGCAGAATTCTTGCTTACCCTATCAATAAAATCCTCAAAGCACACTACGTGCTAATGAATATTGAGACTACTCAGGAAATTCTTGATGAATTAGTCAGTGCATTTCGTTTCAACGATGCTGTACTAAGACATATGGTACTTAGCTGCAAAGACGCTATCACTGAAGCTTCCCCCATGATGAAGTCAATTGAAAAAGAACGTGAGCGTGATAGCCGGGAAACCACACCACCCAAGGCAAAAACAGACAAATCTGACAATGCTGATGAAGCGCCCGTCGAAGCAGACACACCTAATGAAGCTGTTGCTGAAACAGCCGTGGAGGAATAATTATGTCTAAATATTTCCGTCGCAGACGTTATTGCCGTTTTACCGAAGAAGGTATTAAGCATATCGATTACAAAGATATCGATCTACTTAAAGACTTTATAACTGAAACAGGCAAAATCGTTCCCAGTCGCATTACAGGCACTAAAGCTCGCTACCAGCGTCAACTAACAACCGCGATTAAACGCGCACGTTATCTCGCTTTGCTGCCATATAGTGACCAACACTAGTATTCAGTGCGGTTAACTAAAATGTTTATCTAACCGCATAGAACACCTAGTGATAGCAACCTAAGGTTGTTAGTCATGTTGAAAAATTTTGCCAACTACACACTATCTGGAAAATTACCGGCATTTACTGTTGTATTTGGTTTTTTAATATTTGCACTAATTTTCCCACTAAGCGCTATTGTTAGTGGTGCTGCACTGGTCTTACTCACACTGCATGCAGGCCCTAGAAACAGTATTCTAATTGTTTTTGCATGCATGCTGGGATTTACCATAAGCAGTTATTTATTCATTGGTAATGCGCCCCTCGGCGCATTAACTGCTAGTGCACAATTACTACCTAGCTTTATTCTTGCATCAGCACTTTATACAACACGATCTCTATCGCTTTCCATGCAAGCTGCAACGTTGCTGGGAGCGATAATATTTGTATTTACTTTTGCCATGTTTCCAGATAGCCAACAGTTTTGGCAAACAGCATTAACACCAATCTTATCGCCAGTACTAGAGGCAAGTGGAAACTCTCAAGAGCAGATTTCCTTGGTTATTTCTCAAACCGCTAAATATATGAACGGTTTATTAATTGCATCAATTGTATTGGTCCATAGCTGCATTTTATTGTTTGGCTACAAGCTCTATAGCCTGGTCAATAGCAACATACAATTTGATAGTGATTTTCAACAAATACAACTAGGCAAAGTACTGGCAATATTGGCTTTAATTGCCGGTGTTTGGGGGCTTTTGGCGCAATCTGCCTTTGCTGGACAACTATGCGCCATCCTGATTATTCTATTCTTTTTACAAGGTATGGCTGTTGTCCATACTACTTGCGGCACCATGACAAAAGGCAAGCTTTGGTTGATAATTACCTACATATTAGTGATCTTTGTGCCGCAGGCGATTGTCATTATCATCTTGCTCGGATTAATGGAAACATTTTTCAAACTACGCCAACGCGTTAAATAATTTTATAAACTCATTTGATATTTTGAAGGAACTGTAATGGAAGTTATTTTGTTATCAAAAGTTGAAAACCTAGGTGCACTAGGTGACAAAGTCAGTGTACGCTCTGGTTACGCACGCAACTATTTAATCCCACAGGGCAAAGCTAAATTTGCTACAGCTGAAAATATTGCCGAATTCGAAGCACGCCGAGCTGAATTAGAAGCGCAAGCTGCAAGTGCTCTAGCTGCAGCTGAAGAACGCAAATCCAAGTTGGACGGGATTACTGTCACTATTGCAGCCAAAGAAGCTGGTGAAGGTAAATTATTTGGTTCAGTAGGTAATATAGATGTACTCGAAGCATTAACATCCCTTGGTCACGAAGTTGAAAAACGAGAAATTCGCATGCCGGATGGTGCATTCCGTAATGTCGGCGAACATCAAGTGGAACTGCATCTACACACTGATGTTAACGCCACAGTCACAATTAGCATTGTTCCAGAAGAGTAATTAAACACTGGGCGCTAAATAAGACACGCAAGATTTCAATGGCAGAAACTATTTCCAGTACTGACTTTACTGCACCAAGCGCAGAATCATTACGTACACCACCTTACTCATTAGAAGCAGAACAAGCAGTACTGGGAGGTTTAATGTTAGAGAATGGTGCCTGGGATCAGGTCGTTGATACTCTGACAGAAAAAGACTTCCATCTATTCGACCATCGCATCATATTTCGCGCGGTTGCAGATCTTGCTTTTCAAAATCAACCATTTGACGTAGTTACATTAGCTGAAAAAATAAAACATTCAGAAGAAATATCAGGTGTTAATAACAAAAATATACTTGCG
>JANQKJ010000284.1 GCA_028281205.1 Gammaproteobacteria bacterium | reverse complement strand
CCATTGGATTATCTAAAAATTTCTGCCCAGCGTTAACTAAATTTTCTGAAAAAGCCTCTACTGCCAGCTCTTCTAAATGTATATCATGATCCAAGCCATTAAAGCTGGCATCGTTATGGTAAGTTTCAACAAAATCCAATGCGATACGTAAATAAGTGGCTTTTAAGGTACGAAATGTTTCGTTAGAAAACACTACGCCTTGTGTCGCCATTTTTCTAAACAAAGCTTTGCCTATATCCGTAGACATTTTAGACAGCCCTTTTTGTTTGTCTTCTAATGACAACTCTTGATGTTTATGGTCATAAGTATCCGCAATGTCGACCTGACATAATCGATTATGCGCATAATTGCGGTGCATTTCAGATAACACCCCAATCTCTAAACCCCAGTCACTGGGAATACGCAAGTCATTTAACACATCGGTTCGAAACGAAAACTCTCCTGCAAGCGGATAGCGAAAACTATCCATAAACTCCAAGTAATCATTATGCCCTACGACTTTTTTAAGTGCGCGCAATAATGGAGTGACAAACAATCGACTGACACGACCATTAATTTTGCCATCGGCAAAGCGCGCATAATAGCCTTTACAAAATTCATAATTGAAACGTGGATTAGCTACTGGATATATAAGGCGCGCTAACAAGTCACGTTCATAAGTCAATATGTCACAATCATGCAAAGCAACTGAATCAGTTTGATCTGAAGCAAGAATATAACCCATGCAATACCAAACATTTCTGCCTTTTCCTAACTCAGTTGGTGCTAGATCGCTGGCATTTAGTTCTTCATGTAGAGCTTTTAAGCGTGGGCCATCATTCCATAACACACGATGTTGCTGCGGTAAGCTTGAGAAAAATTCGAGTGCATGGCGATACTCAGACTCATTAGCACGATCCAAGCCAATGACTATTTGATTAAGATAAGGTATTTGTTCAAGCGTTTTAACAATTTTTGGTAATGCTTCAGTTTGAAGCTCCGAATATAACGAGGGGAGTATTAAGCCCATACGACGTTGTTGACTGAAGCTCAGTAGCTCTGCCTCTAAATCTTCTAACGTTCGATTAGTTAAGTTATGTAAGGTCGTTACAATACCGCTTTGATGAAAATCACCCATACTAAACCTGCTACCGTATTTTTAAATTATAGAATTTTATTTGTTAATACCCAGTTCTGCGAGTACATGGCACACTCCCTCTTTCCAACCTTTAGGCCCTTCGTTGTTAGTATAGTAAATTTGTTGCCCGTCTTTACTTTCAATTACTGGAAACTCATGTGCAGGCGAACGAATCACTACAGCATAATCAGCAATACTCAGCATAGCCACATCATTTTGACTGTCGCCTAGCGCAATACATACGATTTGTTGATTATGGTTTTTTTGCCGATATTTTTGCAACAACCAAACTAATGCATTGCCTTTATTACACTCTCCAGACAGATGTACAAAACGCCCGCCTTTTAATAATTTACCTTGCCGTGAATGTATATACTCTTCAAATTGGTTAAATTGTTGGTCATTACCCAACCATTTTAATGGTTCACCATACTCACGCTGCGAAGCAAGTCGCGCTTCTTCGAATGCTAGACCAGTCATTTGCATGATGCCTTCAACACCCGCCTGCTCAAATGTTATAAATGCATCATTTAGGTGCATCGGTACCTGAGCTAATATTGCCTGCCAATGAGCCCGTGTTTGTGTAAATCGCTTCACATAAAAATCTCCTGCATCACCCAAATCATCTTCATCGGAAAGATCAGCACTAGCTGAAAAATACTTTTTAGGCATATAGACCGCTGCCCCATTCTCAACAATGAATGGATGATCGTTATGGAGATGCTGGCGCAGAATTTCCATTTCGGCTTGGGTTTTACTGGTACACGGAATAACGGGGATCTGTTTATTTCTCAGCCAGGCGAGCAAATCATTAGCTTCCATATGGCTATAAGTCTGGTGATCCAGCAACGAACCATCCATATCGGTAAATATAATCAGCTGTATAGGCGCCATTAAATAAACTTTATAGTAATATTCTTTACAATCTCACTAACAAAACAGATGAAAAAGCGTGACAATATATAGAATGCAATTTGCGTCATATAGAAAAGCACCAAGTCAGAAAGAAGCTTCAACTGAACAAGCCTGGTGTCACACATTATAATATTGTTTTGCTATTTATTTTAACTCTCACAAATAAGATTATTGACACATGTTCGGACTTAACTCAGGCAAATGTAAACGTCAATTACAACGTGCACTATCAGATTGCTTTGATCCATTAAAAGGTGAGATAGGAAATGTCCCACCTACTTTGAATGAGAGTCAGTATATTACCGGTGCTATGCTTGGTATTTGTGAAGCGTATGCCAACAACTTTAATATAACTAAACCTCAAGCCGTGGCTCTAATTATTGATGCTGTTTTTGAAGAAGTCTTTCGCGCCGATGCTACCAGCGTCCTCAAGCAAGTCGACATCTGGAAAAACAATAACGAAAAAGAATTTATCGACGCTTACAAAAACGCTATCGCTAGAGCCAGTCATGATGACAAACAGCTTAACGTTGACTGGTTGAAAGAATATGCCATCAAAAATTTTGAACCGTCGCGTACCCTGATGCTTTAACTATTTGTAATTGTCTTTGGCCGCGCCGCGATCGCACTTAATACAATCCAGCAACTCTCCTAACTTTGATTCTCTTCCTTTTTGTGTAGTTACCCAAGGCCGGTTAATCCATGGCGGATTATGTCTGACATGCTGAAAATGACCGCATTCGAGTTCAGCCACCCAATCGTTTAGCTCATCCTGATGATATGCAGTAATTCTTTGCTTCATACACTGCTAGAATAACTAATATAAGCAATCTATTCATCCATTACTTAATCGCCATGAAATTACTCGTTCGCAATATTCCACGCAATATAAATGGACAGCAATTGGAGTCATTGTTTAAGCCTTATGGCGCTATTCAATCATGCAGTATCGTTATCGACAAACAAACGGGGATATCCAAAGGCTTTGGCTTCATTGAAATGCCAAAACCTGGCGATGCCAAAGCAGCAATGAAAAATTTGAATGGAAAAGAAATAGATGGCAGGAAGTTGCGTGTTAAAAAAGCCCAACCAAAAACCAATTAACAAGTAAATTAATAATTTTACAACTTTTTATACTTATACAACAAGAAAATAGTATAACTTAAAATGATAAATAAAACTTAATCAACTTTATCGTTAATAAAACTCCCATGCTGTAAATAATGTATCACTTGTTTAATAACTTGTGTATTTCTCATCATAAAAGGGTGTGTCACTGGCATCACAATATGATCATTCATACCAATTAGTTTTGTGCTCTCAACCGACACTGTGCCATCATCTGGCCCTGGTATTAAGTAAGAAAAAATAAAATTAATACTGCTTGAGCCTGCAATAATACCCACATCGAAGTCTGCAGCACCTATGATTTTTGGCATACTATTCTTTGTAGTCCCTAGCTGTAGTCCGACGTCACCATTAATAAAGTGGAAACCAGGCACATTAGCCAGTTTATCTACTACTTCAGCTCCCTGGTTAGGCGGCCCCAACATGACAACACGATGCAAATTGGGAATCTCGTGTTTCCACAAATACCACCTGACTAAAATACCACCCAGAGAGTGCGTAACAAAGTTTATTCTTACTTCAGAACTACATTCAGTTATAGCAGGCTCAATAGCCATACCAGCCAACTCTTCAAGCGGATGATGCCTTGATGGATAATCGACATTAACTACCTGATAGTTTTGTTCACGCAAGTAGTCGGCCATCTTTGCCATAGAACTATCAGTACGTGCTAAGCCATGCAACAAAATGACACATTCTGCATGCACCACAGAACACGATAAACAAAGTAAGCCAGCAAGGATGAATTGCTTCATATAACAGAGCGCATAACAGTAGAGTAAGATTAATGGGTATTATTGGCCTTGCGCATCAATAACAGCTCTTTGTTGCTGTGCTGCATCTAATATTTGCGCTTCTACGTTTTTAGCTTTCTCTAACGCTTTAATTTGATGGTCAATGACTGTTTTCTTATTTGCATCTTCATTAGTTGAGGTATTATCTGAACATGCAAGCAGACTAGAGACAAAAATTACACATACCAGATGTTTCATAGCACCCTCATGAAAATGAAATAACATGTATTGTAGCTAACAAATAACTCTAATGCTTTATTTTAGCGGCAAATTAAAACATAGCTAATCAGAAAGTATTTTTTATCACAACTTCATCTATTAATAACTGACCCGGCCGCGGCCACGCCTCTTTAATACCCTTGCCAACCACAACAAACATGGCAATAACATGATCTTCAGGCAAGTTAATCAATTCTGCTACTGCATCAAAATCAAAACCATCCATAGGACAGGATTCATAACCCATAGATTTTGCCGCCAACATAATTGTTTGCGCCGCTAAACCACAACTACGCATAGTTTCGTCACGTTGAACCTGAGGTTTGTCTCGATAATAGCCATCAATGGCAGGTAACATAAATCCTTGCACTGCATTATCTGCATTGCGCCAATAACGTTGTGTACCTTTCTGCCACGTTTGCATATCCGCACACATTACGATTAGCATAGATGCATCGGTTACTTGTGCCTGGTCCATTGCCACTTTTCTTATTTCTTGCCGAAGCATAGGGTCTTCTACTAGCACAAAGCGCCAATGCTGAAGATTAAAAGCTGTCGGTGATAACATCGCCAAGGAAATAATTTCATTTTTCTCTTCCTCGGTCATTTGATAGTTGGCATCAAAGTGTTTAACTGATCTTCTTGCTCGTATTGCATCCAAGGTTTGCATAATATCTCTCTGTTATTTTAACGATAGCAATTTGCTGAAATCATTTATCTGACCACACAGCGTACTCATTACCATTAGGGTCGGTAAAGTGAAAACGGCGCCCACCAGGGAAAGAAAATATTTCTTGTACAATACTTCCACCTGCCTGCTCAATCTTAGATTGAGTTTGCTCTAATTGTTCACTATAGAAAACTACTAATGCACTACCCTGGCTTGCGGAAACAACTTGATCAGAACTAAAAAAACCACCATCAATACCTGCATTAGAAAACGCTGTGTAATCTGGACCATAGTCTTCGAAGGTCCAGTCAAACGCAGTCGTAAAAAAGGATTTTGTCAGCGCAATATTTTTTGACGGAAATTCAATGTAGTTGATTTTTTCATGCTGGTTCATAGTGTCGGCCCTTGCCATTTCTTAAGCCTACATTAAACCCTTTATGTCAAATACTTACTAGCGGAAACTTTAGTCAATTCCTGACAAGGAATCGGGTGTGAGTGATTAAGCTTCTCTAAGAAACTTTGAGTTACTCATTTAGTAGTGCTTGCAAACCCTTATGGAGTGTCACTTCCGCGTTACAACCCAATATTTGATTCAAGCATTCGACTACTGCAGCAGAATGCACAATATCTCCTTCACGCGGTGGATCAAAATGTTTCTCTACCTGCCAACCACAGAGCTCTTCTAACACTTCAATTAATTGCAATAAAGTAACGCTTCTTCCCGTACCTACATTACAAGCGCCATTAAAACTGCTTTGCAGCGCTGCAAGATTGGCTCGTGCAACATCATGCAC
>JANQKJ010000276.1 GCA_028281205.1 Gammaproteobacteria bacterium | reverse complement strand
GACCTATGAGTGGTTTAAATGAAATACGTGGTGCAGGTGAGTAAAAATTCAATCAAAGACCTAGCGTCTTCTTGTGATAAAGAAGATGAATTGACAGGTGCTGGTCTTTAAGGGGTTTGGTGGATGTTAAATAAAAACTTGTTGGGGGTGTGTTAGATATAGACAGGTGAAATTTGCTTAGGCAGATTCTGAATAAAGATGTGTTTCACGCATAACGTCTACATAAGCATCAGCACTTTGTGCAAATTCTAAAAATTCTTGTTTGTTCATGTCGGCAAATAGTTTCCAGAAAGGCTTCTCAACAAACCCTATGTGTAGGCCACCCAGGTTTCGACATTCACAAAATGAAATAGTTAATTGATGGTGTAAGTAATGTGATCGTGTATCCATATTGCACTTGGGACATAGTGTGCAGATTCCACGATTAGCTATTTTATTGCTCATCTTTTAATTGCTTTGTCATTAGATATGAGAAAGTATTTGTTTTAATTATTACAATAGTATTAATTGAATAAATTTTTCGCTAAGCCTACGATATTCAAGATGAGTTTCTAGGTGTCCTTCACATAAATATTTTTGGGTAAATTCAGCACAGATAAAAGGGCTTCTTTAGCGGATGGGTAGTTACTCAATACATTGACCTAGTCCACATTATTGGGGGTACACTTAGAACTAACATATTTGTGTAATAAATATTGTGTGTACTTGCAGGGAAGAATGCATTAAATGGAGGTAAGCAACATGAAGGACATGGTTATAGATGCGTGTAAATGGTACATAGATGAAAACGCTGAAGAAAAAGTAAAGAAGAAGGCTGCTGAAGAGTTTTCTAACCGCTATAAACCTTTACTGCACTTTTTTAAAGAAACTGGCCTAGTGCGTGAGAACAGTATTGCTGAAAAAGACTGGCTAGACTTTGAATTGAAAATGTCTGATTTTACTGATGAAGGTTTAGAACTTCTTATGTTGTGTCACGACAAGTGGTTAGATGCGATATCGCGTGGTTCTAATCCGGGTAATATTACTATGTGGCAAAGACAGCTGATCAGACTAAGAGAAGAAGATCCCATGCTGTTGCATTAACTTCATTCTCGGTAATTTTCTAAGAATTAAAACCAATATAACTAAAATATAAAAATAACTCATATAATACGAGTGTTGAGTACACAGAAAGCGCAAACGTTAGCAATAACTCTACTCTGATAGTGTTAAATAGCTTTGAGTGATAGTGCGCAACCAGCACAATGATACATATAGATGTGAGTGCAAGTTTAGTATATACAAAAGTGTGTATGCTTTGATTGAGCAAGAAATTCATAAAAGGATTTACTTCTACTGCACCATCATTCAGCAATGTCATAGTCATTGCTGCGTCTGTAATAGATAACAATAGTAAAGCTAGTGCCATAAGCAGTAGCTTTGCTTCATACCAGTCAGTAGGAAAGTGGGCGTTGCAATCGGCGCGTCGTTGCTGTCGGCGCTGACATTTAATGCATCCGATTATAAATCCCCTTAATGTTGGATCCCTGCGATCTACATTACCGCGACGATCTAATCGCAGTTTATTTTCTGAGAGGATATTTTCTTCGTTTTCTAGAGAGCTCACGGATATGGGATTGTTATTGTTTGTTACACTATCCCACAGCTGGCAGTAAAAATCGCGCAAGCAAAACGGAACTAGTTCACACTAATTGAAGATTTTTCTAAGTCCGAAATATAGCAAGTCTGCGATTTATACATGCAGACTTGCTATAGCTAAGCGTATTTTTTGATAACTCTTTAAGTTGTTAAGAGTTTTGCTATGAATGATGTTTAAAAATACTTTTTAAGACTAAGTGGCTAAATTTTTTCATGCAGTGTTAGCTTGATGACTTGGGGTTTGTCATCAATATGCATTGAAATTCTTAGAGAATCGAGTGATGCAATCTCTTGGTCTCCTGGAAAGAATAAAAAGCCATGAGCAATTTCGCCGCTCTCAATGCTGCGATTATCAAAAGAATCATGTGCCAGGTCTTCTCTAATTTCCTGACCAATTTCCTGATAACGCTTCGCACCGCCTATTACTGCACCGGCAGCTGCACCTGCA
>JANQKJ010000256.1 GCA_028281205.1 Gammaproteobacteria bacterium | reverse complement strand
CGCAGCGCACTAGTAATCGCACGCGGTGAATGTGAAGTAGCTGAAATTAGCTACACTAAATTCCGTGAACTTGCTCATCAAGATCCTGATATCTTAATGCTACTTGCTGGCCAAATGACGCGCCGACTTCGTGCCACTAGTCGCAAAGTGATTAATTTAGCTTTCCTAGATGTTGCTGGCCGTGTTGCTCGTACTTTACTTGATCTTGCACACCAGCCCGATGCCATGACACATCCTGATGGCATGCAAATTCGCATTACCCGTCAAGAAATCGCAAAGATCGTTGGTTGCTCACGCGAAATGGCAGGCCGTGTACTGAAAGAACTTGAAGAGCAAGGATTAATTACTGCTCACGGTAAAACGATTGTTGTCTTCGGTACCCGTTAATTCTTAAACACAGTTCATAAAAAATAGCCCGTAAGCAGACGCTTCACGGGCTATTTTTTTGCATAATCCATTATTGCATTATCACTTGCTAGTTAAGTAAGTTCTCATTAATAAGGTCTGTCAGCAAAAAACAATTCTTTTAGTTTAGCGCCTGGGTCCGGCGCGCGCATAAATGCCTCCCCTACTAAGAAAGAATTGACGCCATTCTCTTGCATGGTTTGCACATCTTCCGTAGTGTGAATGCCGCTTTCCGTAACAATCAAACATTCCCCAGGTATCTTTTCTTTTAGGCTCAAAGTAGTATCTAAACTGACTTCAAATGAATTTAGGTTGCGATTATTAATCCCCACCATAGTCGGCTGTAAAGGTAATGCACGCTTTAACTCTTCCTCATCATGTACTTCAACCAACACATCCATATTATTCTCTTTACACAACTCATATAAAGCATGAAGTTTTGCATCATCGAGTGCAGCGACAATAAGCAGCATACAATCCGCTCCTAAAACACGCGACTCATACACTTGGTAAGCATCGATAATAAAATCTTTTCTCAATGCCGGCAGCGAACAAGCTTTACGCGCTAGCTCCAAGATAGGCCCTCCCCCTTTAAAGAATTCGTTATCCGTTAGCACTGAAATACATGTTGCGCCACCAAACTGGTAGCTACGTGCAATTGCCATAGGATCAAAATCTTCTCTAATAATACCTTGGCTGGGTGAAGCACGTTTAATTTCAGCAATTACACCTGCTTTGTTGGCAGTGGCTGCTCCCCGCAACATCATTTCAAATGGGCGTTTGGCATCGCCTTCCTTTGACCACTCTTGCATTTGCGCAAAAGGCACACGTTGCTGCTTTTCTGCTACTTCCTTTTCTTTATGCTGTAAAATCTTTTTTAGTATCTCAGGTTTTTTTTCCGTCATTGTTATGCTTGATTAGTCAATTCGATCAGTTGTTGTAATGTTTGTTTTGCTGCACCAGAACTTAGCTGTTGTCGGGCTAAATCAACCCCTTTTGCTAAACTATCTGCACAACCTGAAACATAGATGGCCGCACCTGCATTCATAATAACAATATCTGCAGCAGCACCTGTTTGTCCGTCAAAGATCGCAGTAATAATGGCAGCACTTTGCTCAACATCTTCAGCCTGGATAGCGTCAATTGCAGCAGTATTTAATGAAAAGTCTTGCGGTGTAATTTGGTAACTTGTGACTTCACCTTGTTTGAGTTCACACACATTAGTCGCCGCACATATACTAATTTCGTCTAAGCCATCCTCGGCGTGTACAATTAAAGCATGTTGAGTTCCTAAAGATTTCAAAACATGTGCTAGCGGCTCTAGCCATTGATCATCAAACACACCTAACACCTGTCTCTCAGCACCTGCGGGATTAGTTAAAGGCCCCAACAAATTAAACAGAGTGCGCACAGCAAGTTCTTTACGCGGGCCTATCGCATGCTTCATACAACTGTGGTGCATAGGTGCGAACATGAACCCAATACCCACCTGTTCCACACAAGCTGCAATTTGCTCAGGGCTAAGTTCCAATTTAACACCCAATGCTTCTAATACATCTGCACTACCTGACTTACTGGAGACTGAACGGTTACCATGTTTAGCAATATTAACGCCCGCACTTGCAGCCACTATGGCAGAGGCAGTAGAAATATTAAATGTCTTTTGGCCATCCCCACCTGTACCACAAGTGTCCACTAAAGGTGAAGACGATACATTCACTTTGCTAGACAGGTTGCGCATGACACGTGCTGCCGCGGCTAGTTCATCAACAGTTTCACCTTTCATACGTAATGCAATAATGAAACCTGCAATCTGTGCCGGTGTTGCCTCACCTTGCATAATAAAATTCATGGCCTGCTCCATTTGTTCACTGGACAAGTCATGTTTATCTAGCACCACATTAAGTGCTTGTTGAATAATATTGCTCATTGCTTATGGCTCATGAATTTTGTTTAATAAAATTTTGTAACAAGTGATGACCAAAGTCTGTCAATATGGATTCCGGATGAAATTGCACACCTTCTACAGCTAACTCTTTATGCCGTACACCCATAATTTCATCCATGTCACCATTGTCCTGCTGTGTCCATGCCGTGACTGACAAACACTCTGGCAAAGAATGCTTTTCAATTACCAGTGAATGATAACGTGTGGCAGTAAATGGTTGCTCGCAATTTTCAAACACATGCTCATTGTTATGGTACACAGGAGATGTTTTGCCATGCATGATGTCATTTGCTCTCACAATATTGCCACCAAATGCCTGGCCGATGGTTTGGTGACCCAAACACACTCCAAGAATGGGAAATTGTCCCGCAAGTTTTCTAACAATTTCAAGGGACACACCTGCTTCATTAGGCGTACATGGGCCTGGTGACAATACAATATGGTCAGGTTTTAATTGCGTTATTTCAGAGATACCAATCTGATCATTACGCACAACTTTCACCTGTTGACCCAACTCACCAAAATACTGTACCAAGTTGTATGTAAACGAATCGTAATTATCGATCATTAAAATCATTTTTCTTTTGCCTGTTCTGACATTGCCGCAGCACGCAACACTGCTTTAGCTTTATTCAATGTTTCAACCCATTCGTTGTCGGGTACTGAGTCATACACAATTCCCGCACCTGCTTGAACGGAAATAGTGCCATCTTTAATCACTGCAGTACGAATGGCAATCGCAGTATCCATATCACCTTGCCATGAAATATAGCCAATCGCTCCCGAGTATACACCGCGCTTAATTGGTTCTAGTTCATCAATAATTTCCATGGCGCGAATTTTTGGTGCGCCCGATACAGTGCCCGCAGGAAAAGTTGCTTTTAATACGTCCATACATGACAGTTCAGGCGCGAGTGTGCCTTTAACATTCGATACGATATGCATGACATGAGAATAACGCTCGACAATCATTTTATCTGTCAGCTCCACACTCCCTACTTCAGCAATTCGGCCAATGTCATTACGTCCCAGGTCGATCAGCATCAAATGTTCAGCCAATTCTTTTGGGTCAGCCAGTAATTCTTGTTCCAGCTCAAGATCATGTAACTCATCGCTGCCACGCGGCCGTGTTCCAGCAATTGGACGTACAGTTACTTCATCACCTTCTTGTCTGACTAAAATTTCTGGGGATGAGCCGACAATTTCAAACTCTCCTAAGTTGAGATAATACATATAGGGAGAGGGATTCAAACGCCTTAAGTGCCGATACACATCAATGGCTTTCCCTTTAAATGCTGCATTTAAACGCTGCGACAAAACCACTTGCATTACATCACCCGCAACGATGTACTGTTTAGCTTTTTCCACTGCTTGTTTAAAGCCTGCTTCGCTAAATCCTGATACAAAATCCAGTTCCGGTACTTGTTCGTTACTCACATCTAAAGGTAATGATGGCACTGAGGTTTGTAATTGTGCAGCTAAGTCATCAATACGCTGATGCGCTTGTTCATAGCCACTGTCATCAGCAGCAGCCAGCACTACGATATAAACAGAACCTTTTAAACTATCAAATACTAAGATTTCACGTGACAGCATTAGCAGAATATCTGCTGTCCCGAATTCATCTGGATTAGTACATTTCCCTAACTTCGGCTCAATATAACGAATTGTGTCATAACCAAAATACCCTACCAGGCCACCGACAAAACGTGGCAGTTGCTCAATCTCAGGTACTTTAAATTGCTTGCGATAGTCGTCAATCCACTGCAATGGATCATCACATTCTA
>JANQKJ010000244.1 GCA_028281205.1 Gammaproteobacteria bacterium | reverse complement strand
TCATGCAAGGGGCTTATGCTCCAGCATTGCTAAATATTGTGTTAAGTGTGGTTCTCTGTATTATTGCGGCCGGAGCCGGTTTGCTACTGGCAAAATCTTTATTTACTTAAAGCAAATTTATATATGTTAGACCCTAAATTACTACGCTCAAATCTGGAACAGATCTCAAATGATCTCAAACGAAAAAATTATGATTTGGATGTGAGTTCGTTTGAATCGCTAGAGGAAAAGCGCAAGCATTTGCAGGTTGAGACGCAGGAATTACAGAGTGTCCGCAATCAACGCTCTAAAGAAATTGGTATCGCAAAAGGGCGGGGTGAGGATATTGCGCCATTAAAAGCACTAATGGATGAGCTTGCTACAACCTTAAAGCAAAAAGAACAAGATCTTCATGCTTTACAGTCACAGTTAAATGAGTGGTTGATGGGTATTCCAAATATTCCCCATGAGTCTGTGCCTGAAGGTAAAACTGAGGATGATAACCGTGTGGAGAGAACCTGGAGTGAACCAACACAGTTTGATTTCGAAGTTAAAGACCATGTCGCACTTGGTGAAGATTTACAGCAACTGGATTTTGAAGCGGCAGCTAAAATTACTGGTTCACGTTTTGTTGTTATGCAACATGATATTGCGCGTTTGCACCGTGCGTTGATTCAATTCATGTTGGATATGCATACCAAACAACATGGTTATACTGAAGTATATGTCCCTTATATTGTTAATTCCGACAGCCTTCATGGCACAGGTCAACTGCCTAAGTTTAAACAAGACTTGTTTGAGTTGGACATTGATAATGAATATTACTTAATACCTACTGCTGAAGTACCGGTGACTAATATATGGCGCGATGCAATCGCTGACACAGGCCAATTGCCTATTAAGTATGTTTGTCATACACCATGCTTTAGGTCAGAAGCCGGCTCATATGGCAAAGATACACGCGGATTAATTCGTCAACATCAATTTGAAAAAGTTGAATTGGTGCAATTAGTCCATCCTGATAAATCATGGCAAGCGTTAGAAGAGTTAACTGGTCATGCGGAAGCAGTATTGCAAACATTGGAATTGCCTTATCGTGTAGTCACATTGTGCGGTGGTGATTTAGGTTTCTCTGCTGCAAAAACTTACGATCTTGAAGTTTGGCTACCGGGGCAAGATACCTACCGAGAAATTTCATCATGTAGTAATTTCCTGGACTTTCAAGCGCGACGTATGAAAGCCCGCTGGAAAGACAAAGACACTAAGCCACAGTTATTACACACACTTAATGGTTCTGGGTTGGCAGTCGGGCGAACGTTAGTTGCAATATTGGAAAACTATCAAAAGAAAGGTGGCAGTGTACGCATTCCCAAAGCATTAGTTAGTTACATGGGCGGGGTGACTGAACTGCGCGCAGATTAACTGTAAGCATAAAAAAAGCCTACACGGGTTGGGGCGTGTAGGCTTTAAACTCATACTTGCGTACAAGTTTTGGGGACTCGGTTCAAATAGAGGGGATTCTAACAATAGACCCTTCGGTTTTTACTTAGATGATTTTATCAATATTAGACAAAAAGGC
>JANQKJ010000243.1 GCA_028281205.1 Gammaproteobacteria bacterium | reverse complement strand
TATGGATGAAAATATTATGCATACATTTGAACAATTAAATCTAATAGGCATACCTGCTGTTCTTATATATAACCAGCAAGGTCAGGAACAATTCAGACTCACCGGCGATAACCCCAATAAGCAATTTACTGAAGCTGATATTGAGCAGGCAATTCAAACATTAATTAATCAATAACTATTCAGCATTTATTTGCCTACTTTTCTGCGCTCGGTGACTTGCTCACCGCCAATCCCCCAATTGTCCGTTTCAACTTCATCAATCACAACAACTGTAGTTGCTGGGTTTTTATTCAATATGGTTTCCAGTAATTGAGTGACACCTTGAATAAGTTGAGATTTTTGTTGTTTTGTCACACCCTCATTAGTTACTTTAATATTGACATACGGCATGTTAAATACTCCTTATAAATAATATTAGAACTGTATACATGACAACGACAGAAAAATCATTGTTGCCGAAGAAAATAGATGTTTTGATTATCGGTGCCGGTGCAGCCGGATTAATGTGTGCAGCTGTAGCGGGAGCGCGTGGACGTAGTGTATTAGTTATTGATCACGCCAATAAAGTGGGCAAAAAAATTTTAATGTCTGGTGGAGGGCGTTGTAATTTCACAAATATCTACACCCAAGCGAATAATTTTATTTCCAATAATCCTCATTTTTGTAAATCAGCATTATCCCGTTACACACCTTATGATTTTATTGCACTAGTCGACCAGTATAATATCCCCTATCATGAGAAAAAATTGGGCCAGTTGTTTTGTGATAACAAAGCCAAAGATATTCTCAACATGTTAATTAGTGAGTGTCAACAAGCAGGCGCTAAAATCAGAACCAAATGTGAAGTAAGCCATATTGAATTCGACACAACATGCTTTCAATTAAGCACAAACTTCGGCACTTGCCAGTGTGATTCTTTAGTTATTGCCACCGGTGGACTTTCTATACCAACTATGGGTGCCAGTGGATTTGGCTACCAAGTTGCAAAACAATTTAATATCGCAGTGACGCCCACTCAAGCAGCTTTAGTTCCTTTTACTGCCAACCCTCATATTTTAGCTAAACTATCACAGTTAAGCGGCAATTCAATTGAAGCGTCAGTATCTTGCAGCGGTATAAGCTTCAATGAAAATATATTATTCACGCATAGAGGCATTAGCGGTCCAGCTATTTTACAAATATCTTCATACTGGAAAGCTAACACTATTGTTGATATTAATTTATTACCAAAAATTAATTTATTAGAGGAATTAAACCAATATAAAACGCGAGGATCGAAGCTAACACTAAAAAATCTGCTCGCTAAATATTTAAGTAAGAACACCGCCCAAACGCTAATTGATTTATGGTTTCCAGATTCACAGTTTAATGACACGCCGATTATTCAGTTTGCTGACTCCGACCTCAGCAACATCGCACAGCATTGTCATAACTGGCAGTTTATACCTGCCGGAACTGAAGGTTATCGCACTGCAGAAGTAACCCTAGGCGGTGTTGATTGCAACGAAATCTCTTCTAAAACAATGGAAGCCAACAAACAAAAAGGCCTTTATTTTATTGGCGAAGTGCTCGATGTTACAGGCCACTTAGGGGGATTTAACTTTCAGTGGGCGTGGGCTTCAGCGGTAGCTGCTGGCCAAGTGGCTTAAGTTATAGTACGTGGCAACTCAAGCGGATTATGCGACAGACCACACTTGCTTTAAGCGCACGCTAAATATTAGCTACTAAGGAGTATTAATTAAATCTGATTGGTTTAACTGGTGCAGGCAAATCACTCTCACCCATAAGGTATTCGTCTACACCTCTTGCCGCAGAACGCCCTTCAGCAATCGCCCATACAATAAGACTTTGACCACGTTGCATGTCACCGGCAACAAACACACCATCGACATTCGTCATCCAATTGCGATCCGCGATTACATTACCACGCTCATCCAGTTCCAAACCCAACTGTTCAATCATGCCGGGTTTTTCCGGTCCGACAAATCCCATGGCTAAAAATACCAAATCAGCAGGAATAGATTCATGACTGTCAGGCACTTCTTCAAGTTGTAGGCGCCCTCCATCAACTGTTGCGCGACCATCAACATTAACCATTTGCATGCGTACCAGCTCAAGGCTTTTTACATTTCCTGCGTCGTCACCCACAAATCTTTTGGTAGAAACTGAATACAAGCGTTCAACACCTTCTTCATGAGCAGATGCTATACGATAAATGCGTGGCCACTCTGGCCAAGGGTTATCTTCCGCACGCGCTTGAGGTGGTTTAGGCATAATTTCTAATTGATGGACAGACTTGGCACCTTGTCGATTTGCCGTTCCTAGACAATCAGCACCAGTGTCACCACCACCAATAATAACTACATGCTTGTCTTTAGCATCAATAAAGTTATCCGGCTTTGTGTCACCTTCACAAACACGATTCTGCATAGGCAAATATTCCATTGCCTGGTAAATACCTTTAAGTTCGCGCCCCTCAATAGGTAGATCGCGGCGATCACAGGAACCGCCAGTTAACAAAATGGCATCGAAATCTTTTTTCAGCTCATCAACCGAGATATCAAAACCTACATGCGCATTAGTTTTAAACGTCACCCCTTCTGCTTGCATTTGTTGTAAGCGACGATCAAGTACTTTCTTTTCCATTTTAAACTCTGGAATACCATAGCGCATTAAGCCACCGATACGATCATCACGTTCAAATAAGGTAACCTCATGTCCAGCACGTGCTAATTGTTGTGAAGCAGCTAAGCCGGCAGGCCCTGAACCCACGACGGCAACCTTTTTGCCTGTCTTAACAACTGGGATTTGTGGCTCAATCCAACCTTCTTGCCAGGCTTTATCAATAATTGAAAGTTCCACAGCTTTAATGTTCACAGGATCATCGTTAATACCAAGTACACAGGAACCTTCGCAAGGCGCCGGACACAAAGTACCGGTGAACTCCGGGAAATTATTGGTTGCATGCAAGCGCTGAATAGCATCCTGCCATTGATCTCGATAAACCAAATCGTTCCAATCAGGAATCAAATTACCTAATGGACAACCTTGGTGGCAAAAAGGGATGCCACAATCCATACAACGTGCTGCCTGATCATTTAATTTATCCAACGGCCATGAATCCATAACCTGGTTCCAATCATGTAACCGTTCTTCAACAGGACGGTACGGTTGTTTGCTTCTTTTAAGTTCTAAAAATCCTGTTACTTTACCCATGAGCCGCCTCCATGACTGCTTCATCAATCGAAGTACCTTCTGCTTTAGCACGTTTAATTGCCTGCAGCACTCGCTTGTAATCTTCTGGCATCACTTTTATGAACTGCGATTGATAACTTGACCAGTCAGCAAGAATTTTCTGCGCCACACTACTCTTAGTATACTCAACGTGCTTAGTAAGCATCTCTTTTACAACTGTGACATCTTCTTCATTAAGCTCTTCAAGCAACACCATGTCTTTATTGCAGCTGATGTCGAATTTATCTTTGTCTTCCAATACATAAGCAACACCACCCGACATGCCTGCAGCAAAGTTTCTTCCAGTCGAACCGATCACAACCACACGACCACCGGTCATGTATTCACAACAGTGGTCACCGACACCTTCAACTACAGCATTAACACCACTATTGCGCACGGCGAAACGTTCGCCTGCAATACCACGTATATAGGCTTCACCAGAAGTGGCACCATAAAAACATACATTACCAACAATAATGTTTTGCTCCGGTACAAATGTTGAGTGCTTAGATGGAAACACAATAATCTTTGCACCCGACAATCCTTTACCAAGATAGTCATTGGCGTCACCTTCCAAAGTCATCGTGACACCCTTAGGCACGAAAGCACCAAAACTCATTCCTGCGGAACCATTAAAGTGGGCACGAATAGTATCCTCAGGCAACCCTTCACCACCATAGCGTTTGGTAATGTTGTAACCTAAAATCGTACCAACACTGCGATTAGTATTTTGCACGGGCAGTATAATATCAACTGGCTTTTGTTCTTCTAGCGCTGGCTTGCATTGTGGCACGAGTGCAGTCATATCCAATGACTTCTCCAGCCCATGATCCTGCTTATTAATACAATACAGTTCAGTACCAGCATGCGGTATAGGCTTCATTAATATTGTCGAGTAATCCAGACCTTTTGCTTTCCAATGGTCGACTGCTTTGCGCATATTTAGTGCTTCGACCTGGCCTATCATTTCATCTATAGTTCTAAAACCTAGTTGCGCCATGTACTCACGTACTTCATCAGCAATAAACTTAAAGAAGTTTTCAACAAACTCTGGCTGACCAGCAAATTTCTTACGCAACTCAGGATTCTGTGTGGCAACACCCACTGGGCAGGTATTCAAATGGCATACACGCATCATGATACAACCCATGACTACCAGAGGAGCTGTTGAGAAACCATATTCCTCAGCACCTAGCAGTGCAGCAATCACTACATCTCTACCAGTTTTGAGCTGTCCATCCGTTTGCACAACAATACGGTCACGCAACCCATTTTGTACTAACACTTGCTGGGTTTCTGCAACACCAAGTTCCCACGGTAGGCCAGCGTGCTTTAATGAATTCATTGGCGATGCACCAGTACCACCATCGTAACCAGAGATAAGCACAACATCAGAGTGTGCCTTGGCCACACCTGCTGCAACTGTACCAACGCCTACTTCAGCCACCAATTTCACATGAATCCGGGCTTCAGGATTTGAATTCTTCAAGTCATGAATTAGTTGTGCCAGATCTTCAATTGAATAAATATCATGATGTGGCGGTGGAGAAATTAAACCTACACCCGCAGTCGAATGACGTACTTTTGCTATCCAAGGGTAGACCTTGGTTCCTGGAAGTTGCCCACCTTCACCCGGCTTGGCCCCTTGCGCCATTTTAATTTGGATGTCATCTGCGTTCACCAAGTACTCACTGGTAACACCGAAGCGGCCTGAAGCCACTTGCTTAATAGCACTTCGACGCAAATCACCATTTTCATCAGGTGTGAAACGATCTGGGTCTTCGCCCCCTTCACCCGTATTCGAGCGACCCCCTATGCGGTTCATGGCAATAGCTAACGTTTCATGTGCTTCCTGACTAATTGAACCGTATGACATTGCGCCAGTTGAAAAACGCTTCATGATATTTTCAATCGGTTCAACTTCTTCTAATGGTACCGGCTTTCGATCCGCACTGAATTCAAATAATCCGCGCAATGTTGCTAGATGCTCATTTTGATTATCTACGCGATTAGTGTATTCCTTAAAAATCCGATACTGGCCTGAGCGTGTCGCATGTTGAAGTTTGAAGACTGTTTCAGGATTAAATAGATGGTACTCACCATCACGACGCCACTGATATTCACCACCCCACTCAAGATCCGGTTCTTTAGAAGGACGTTCAGGAAATGCATTGTGATGACGCACACTAACTTCTGCCGCAACTTCTTCGAGACCAATGCCACCAATACGTGAAGCGGTCCAGGTGAAGTATTTGTCAACGAATTCTTTATTCAATCCAATTGCTTCAAATATCTGCGCGCCACGGTAAGACTGAACCGTAGAGATTCCCATCTTAGCCATAATCTTTGTTAGCGCTTTGTTAATGCCTTTAATGTAATTGGCAACTGCTTTGCTGTGTTCCATTTGAGGAATATGTCCCTTGCCAATAAGATCACCAAGGGATTCAAATGCCAAATAAGGATTCACAGCACCTATACCGTAGCCAATCAACACTGCAAAATGATGCACTTCGCGTGGTTCACCGGATTCAAGTATTAAACCTACTTTGGTACGCGAACCATTACGTATTAAGTGATGGTGAACACCCGCGGTAGCAAGCAAAGCAGGAATAGCCGCGTTATTTTCATCAATACCGCGGTCAGACAAAATAATATTTGTGTTTCCGGCAGCAATGGCTGCATCGACTTGCTCACATACAGTTCTTAATGCCTTATCTAAACCGTCACCATCTTCTGCAACCGGATACAGAATTTCTACAGTTGCTGTTTTTAAACCAGGCAAGTCAACATCACGAATGCGTGCAAGCTCTTCGTTAGTCAACACAGGTGAAGATAATTTAATTTGCCGACAGCTTTGTTCTTCAGGCTCTAGTAAATTCTTTTCTGCACCAATTGTCACTCCAACCTGAGTAACAAGTTCTTCCCGTATACCATCCAAAGGAGGATTAGTAACTTGGGCAAACAGTTGTTTGAAGTAGTCATAAAGCAGACGTGAGCGATTTGATAGCACTGCTAATGCGGTATCTGAACCCATAGATCCGACCGGCTCTGCACCTTTAGCAGCTTTGGGCGCCATCAATACACGCAAGTCCTCATGGGTGTAACCAAACGCCTGTTGACGTTGCAGTAGTGTGTCGTTATCAGTACCGTGAATTTGTTTGGCGTTAGGTAGATTTTCAACCGCAATTAAATGTTTAGCTAACCAGTCTGCATACGGATGCTCAGTTGCATACTGGTGTTTTAATTCCTCGTCATCAATGATGCGGCCTTGCTTGGTATCAACCAAGAAAATACGCCCAGGATGCAAACGATCTTTAATAAGTACATTCTCAGGCGGGATATCCAGCACACCCACTTCAGATGCCATCACCACCATGTCATCTTTGGTGACATAGTAACGTGAAGGACGCAAACCATTTCGATCAAGCACTGCCCCAATAACCTCACCGTCAGTGAATGCAACCGATGCAGGACCATCCCACGGCTCCATAATAGAGGCATGATATTCATAGAACGCTTTACGCTCAGGTGACATGGTTTCATGTCCGCTCCATGCTTCAGGTATCATCATTAAAATAGCATGCGGTAATGGTCTTCCACTCATGTGCAAGAATTCCATTACATTGTCGAACGTTGCCGAGTCACTAGCACCTTCTACACATACGGGGAAAATTTTCTTTAAATCATCACCAAACAACTCTGATTTGCACAATGACTCTCTTGCACGCATCCAGTTAGCATTACCACGCACGGTATTAATTTCACCGTTATGCGCAACGTAACGAAACGGATGAGCTAGTCGCCAGGCAGGAAATGTGTTGGTAGAGAAACGTTGATGCACGAGAGCAAGCGCCGACTCAAAATCAGGCTGCAAAATATCGGGATACATCAATTCAAGCTGAGATACCGTCAACATACCTTTGTATATGAAGGTACGGTACGACAAAGACGGAACATAAAACTGATGGCTTTCAGTTAAGTCAGAATTCCAAATAGTATTCTCAGCTAGTTTCCTGATGACATATAATTTGCGTTCAAAAGAAGCGGCATCTTTAGTTTGTCTGCCTATAAAAATTTGCTTAAAAGTTGGTTCACCTAATTTCGCAGTCGGTCCTAGTGAGGAATCATCAGTTGGCACTTCACGCCAACCTAAAACGCTTTGACCTTCATCGCTAATAATTTTTTCAATAATCTGTTGGCATTGCTTTGATTGTTCAGCATCATTTGGTAGAAAAACTAAACCTGCCCCATAGTGACCATACTCTGGCAAATCAATACCACTTTCTCTACACACGCGTGAAAAAAATTTGTGCGGCATTTGTAAAAGCAAACCCACACCGTCACCCGTATTTTCTTCACAACCGCAGGCACCCCGATGAACTAATTTTTTAAGTATGGTTAAACCATTCTCAACAATCGCATGTGACTTGCGTCCTTTGATATCTGCGACAAAGCCAACACCACAAGAATCGTGTTCATAATCTGGGTCATACAAGCCTTGAGCCGGCGGGTAAGTATTGTGCATATGGGTTCCGCGTTTATGTTTAAATTTTAATCATGGTGAGCTAAATTTCTTTATAAAATCGCTACTTAGCCGTTTCAGCACATGAGCCGAAAGGGTCGGAAATTATAATGCAGTCGTGTTTACACTAGCAAGCATGGATGGAACTTGGACAAACCAGAATACAGTACCCCGATAAACCATTAACTACTTTTAAATCATATAGTTAGAGGTTTATATTAAAATAATTTTGGGAATATCAGTATTATTTAGTGGGATTTTACTTTCTGCTTGTCGCAATTTGAGCACTTGTACACAGTGACTAATTTACCCAGCTTAGTGTCAAACTGGCTATTTTTTACTACCTGCCATTTATGGTGTCCATGCTGACATAAGCCTAGCTTTTTAACTGGCTTTTTCTTAAAAGGCACAATATTTGACACCACTTTATCCTTTAGAATTTTGACGCAAACACTAAACCGGCTGCAAAAAATACTGCAGAAATTAATAGAAAAAAGAAATAGCGAAATATTATTGTTTGATAAATTTTTATGCGCTCATCAAGCCAGAGCTTTCTCACGCTATTGAGACGATCCAGCATATAGCCGGAGACGAATCCTACTGGCACTAGCAAAAGCAGATAAGCACTCAGCTCATCTGAAGAGCCAATAAGAAAAGCAATATATGCTGACAGCATATAAAACATGGTGGTAGCAAGAGAAAACATCAGGCAAGAATAACATGCAGAGTGATTATTAAGGCCAGCAAAATACTGTTAAATTTTAACCTTACAAGGTAGAACGCGAGGCTATTCTAGATTAGTATACAAATCATACCTCATGGAATGCAGCATGCTTACTAAAAATAATCTATATATTTTAGTGACCTACGCCGGCGCACTGCCCTTTATTGCATGCGCCATGATGCTCTATTCTGGTATCGATACTCTGGAAGGATTAGGCTCGGTGAGTAATATTTCAGCCGTGTTTGCTTTAATTATTGTGTCGTTTATTGCCGGACTGCACTTAGGCACATACTTATTTTATCGCACACAGACACCAAAACCGCTATTCATAATCAGCAACATCATCGCCGCAATTGCTTGGATTTCATTGCTGGTAGCAAATGTAAAAGTTGCTATCGCTATATTAATTTTCGCTTTTATTTATTTGCTGCTGGTTGATTATTTATTAAAGCGCGAACTTTTCATTTCTAAAAGTTACTTTAATACCAGGCTAATTGTGACACTTATAACAACAGGCTCATTACTTCTCACATCGAGTATCAGTTAGCTTACCGATACGCTTTAAGCGGCTTGCGCAAGCTGATTTTCAGCAAGATCGGTAATATCTTCGATCACTTGATCCACTTCACCTACACTTTGTTCAATTGTTAACTGCGCATAACGTTCATCACGAATAGCAATCTGCTTGAATAATTCTGTTGCTACGGGTACCGGATCTGAAACAACATTTCTTATCGCCTCATCATCTGCGACTTCTGCAATGCCACCAACAAACCCACCTATCGCTTCTACTGGCGATGATGTTTGTTGCGCAGCAGGAATACCTTGTACTTCTTTATACGTCTTAGTTACTTCAAGCGTGCGGCTAGATTG